>DATCXL010000888.1:0-2468 GCA_036565825.1 Mycobacteriales bacterium | reverse complement strand
ATGGGCAGTAACCGCAGCGTCTCCTCCAACGCCTCACCGGTCGTGTTACTGGCCACGCCGAGGGTGCGCAGATCGACCTCCTGCACCCGGACGGTGGCCTGGATACGATCCAACGCTCGTTGCGCGCTGGTCGCGGCGCTGCTGTTCCACGCCTCGGCGAGTTCCTCGGCATTGCGGCGCAGGTTGTCCCCGAGCATCTGCTGAAAGTCACCGGCCGCCCGATAGGCCTGCGACATCTGGTAGTGCGCCACCCAGGCCCGCTGCCCGTGCAGCCGCTGTAACTCCCAGGTGATCTCGATCGGACCGTGGTCCTCCACCGGCAACAGCAACGGCTCAGGAATCCGCAGCGCGCCGGGGGAACCGTGCCCGGTACCGGGACCGACCGGAGCGGAGTGCGGTGGCGCGTCCACGCCCGCGGTGGCCGCGCCAGTGGAGACCGAGCCGTTCTGCAGGGCGATCACCGTCGCGGCGGACGACTCCTCGCTGTGGCGATAGTTCTCGTAGGTGTGGCGGAGGCGCTGGACGAACGAGGTGAGATTGCGGGTTACCGCATCGGCGATGGCCAGCGATCCACGCAGCGCCATCTGGTGCATGTCTCGCAGGTGGATCGCGGTCCGCCAGATACCGAACAGTTCGTTCTCCACCAGGCCGGGGGCGGCTGCCGCCAACGACGCGGGCGTACCCGAGTAGGTCGAACCCAGTGCCTCGATCTCACGCTCCAGTAACGCACGGACCTCCGTCAGGCCGGCACTGTCGTACCGGAAGTGCCCGCCCACGGTCAGGTCCGACCACCGGTCGGCGAATGGCGTGTCCCCCACTCTGGTCCCCCACTACCTGCCTGTTCCACCCCGAGGAGGAGAATCGTTGATACGTATCGTTGGTACCGTGCCGAGTCGGAGATTCTAGGGGTAACCAAACGACACTCCACCCGCCATGGCGCTGAACGGCACACTTTCATTCACCCGCATCGGCCACGGAAGCTCTTGGCCTAATCTTCACCGAGTGGCCGAACCCAGCCAGGAACTGAGCCCGCTGGAACGTCGGCTCGTCACCGCCGTCGCCGAGGACTCCCCACTCGTGGCCTCGGACGTGGTACCCACCGGAACCCCGGATCAGGCGAACACTGTTCGCGCCCGGGTGTTACGCGACATCCTTCTCGGCCGGCTGGTGGACCATCCCGGACCACGCGGGGTGCGCCTGCACGGGGTGTATCTGTCCGGAGAACTCGACCTGCTCAACATGCACGTCAACAGCGCGCTGCACCTGTCCTGCTGCCGGTTCACCCAGCCCGTGCTGTTACTCGACGCGCACCTGCCCTACCTCGCGATCATCGACTCCCACCTGCGCGGACTGGAGGCCGATCGGCTGCGGGTGGACAGCAACCTGCTGTTGGCCGGCAGCGTGGTCGACGGCGTCGGCTCCGACTGTGCGGTACGGCTGTCCGGCGCGCAGGTCGGCGGTCAGGTCAGCCTCACCGGGGCGACGCTGCGCGCCGGTGCGAACTGCGGGTTACAGGCCGACGGACTCGGTGTGGGCGGCGACCTGCTGCTGCGCAACGGGTTCCACGCCCGGGCCGGTGGCGAGCGGGGCGCGGTGCGGCTGCTGGGCGCCAAGATCAGCGGAAACCTGGACTGTGACGGTTCGGTCATCACGGCGACCGGCGGCCCGGCGCTGAACCTGGAACGCGCCGATGTCGGCGGGAACCTGTACCTGCGCGGCGCGCGAACCAGCGGTCACGCACCGGCGGGCGTGGTGCTGGTCGGCGCCCGGATCACCGGACAGGTGAGCGCCACCGGCGCGGAGGTTTCCTCGACTGGCGGGCCGGCGGTGCTGGGCGACGGCATGCAGGTGGGCGGCGACGTGTTCGTCAACGGCGGCTTCAGCGCGCACGGCAGCGCGGACCACGGGGCGGTGCGGCTGGTCGGCGCGAGGATCGGCGGTCACCTGGACTGCACCGACGGGCACGCCCGGGTGGACGATCCCGGCGCGCTGGCACTGGACCTGCGGTTCGCCACCGTGGGGGCGATGCTGCGGTTGTCCCGGTCGTTCACCAACCCGGGGTCGGCGGAGCTCCCGTTCGGACTGATGGCGTTCGACGGGCTGACCTACCCGACACCTCCAGTGGGTATGGACCGTGGCGAGTGGACGGTGCTGCTCGCCGAGCAGACCCCGTCATACGCGGCCCAGCCCTACCAGCAACTGGCCGGTGCCTACCGCGCCGCCGGGCGGGAGGACGACGCGCGTCGGGTACTGATCGCCCAACAGCGTGACCTGCTCCGCCGCGGTGACCTGTCTGCCCTGGCCCGGCTGCGGCACCGGGTGCTGGGCGTGCTGCTCGGATACGGGTACCAGTCCTGGCGTTCGCTGGTGGCGCTGGTGATCACCCTGGCGCTGGCGGTGGCCTTCGTACTCGCTCTGGCCGCCAGCAGCGCGGCGGTGACCACGCCGGCCAAACCCGGGCAGCCGGC
>DATCXL010000815.1:0-2714 GCA_036565825.1 Mycobacteriales bacterium | reverse complement strand
GGCGGCCACCGTCATGCCGACCGCTCGATCCGTGCGTGGTGCCAGCGGAAGATCCGGCGTTCGGCGGCGACGAACACGGTGTTGATCACGAGGCCGAGGACACCGGCCCAGACCGCGCACGCGAGCACCACGTCGGCGTTTCCGGCGGCCGTGCTGGCCGACTCGATGTAGACGCCGAGGCCGGTTCCGACGCCGGTCAGCATCTCCGTGCTGATGGTCAGGATCAGCGCAACCGCCGACGCGAGCCGTATTCCGGTCGCGATGAACGGGGTGGCGCTGGGCAGCGACACCCGCCACAGCACGTGTACCGGCCCAAACCCGAACGCGCGCAGCGTGTCCCTGGCGGTGGGATCGACGTCGCCGAGCCCGTAGATGGTGTTGTAGAGGACCGGCCATATCGACGCGTACACGATTATCGACGTCTTCATCGCCAGGCCGGAGCCGAGCACGAGACCGGCGAGCGGGATCAATGCCACCGACGGGACGGGTCGCAGGAACTCCACCAGGGCCGCGGCGGCGGCGTTCACCCCCGGCAGGCTGCCCAGCAGCAGACCCGCCGCCGTGGCGGCCACCGTGGCGATCGTCAGACCGACCGCCCACGCCGCCATGGTGGCGCCCAGCGCGCTGAGGAAGTCGGCTCGGCCCGGCAGTGTGGCCGCCCGCACCAGCACGGTGGAGGCCGGTGGCAGGTATGAGCGATCGACGATCCCGGCACGCCCGAGTGCCTCGAAGGCCAGCAGGAACACGGCCGGACCGACCGCACCCCGGATCCGCCGCGCCCGACGCGTATCTCGGTACGTATCTCGGTACGTATCTCGGTGCGTATCCCGACGCGTGTCCCGCTGCGGGTCGGTGTCCTGCTGTCCTGCCATGCGGGCCGCACCGGCCCTACCGGAACACCAGCGAGTCGACCTTCGACGAACCCTTCAGCATGCCGTGCTGGCTCATCAGGTCGGCGACCCGTTGCAGCGCATCGGCTTCGGTGGTGACCGGGAACGCTCCGACCGCGAGTTTCGAGGCATCTGACGGGGTGATCTTCGTGTAGCTGGCAAGAATGCCGTCAAGTGTCGGCCGGTCGGCGGCCATGGCCGCAGCCTTGGCGAGTGCGCGCTGGAAGGCGTGTGCGGTGTTCGGGTTCTTCGTCACGAACCTGTCGGTGGCGAAGTATCCCGACAGCGGGAAGTTGGCGGTCGGGCCGCTCGTCGCGTCGGCGACCGTACGGGCGCCGAGCGTGTGGATGGCGTCGGTGCTGAACGGTTCGACCGTGTAGGCGGCGTCGACCTGGCCCCTCTGCATGGCGGCGGCCATGTTGGGGAACGGGATCTGTACATAGTGGATGGTGCTCGGGTCCACGCCGTCGGCGGCCAGTACCGCGTCGAGGGTGAGGGACTGGACATTGTTCAGGATGTTGACCGCGATCTTCTTGCCGGCCAGGTCCTGCGGGCGTCGTATGGGTGACGACGGTTCCACCAGTACGACGTCCACACCTGGGCGCGCCTCGTAAGCCGCGTGCAGAATGCGGACCTTCAACGCCCCGCTGTCGTTGGCCTGGAGAAATGTCACGTAGTTCCCGCCGCCCACGACATCGATGCTGCCGTTGATCAGCCCGGGGATGGCCAGCGAACTCTGCTGGAGGATCTGGATCTTGACGTCGAGTCCCTCGGCGGCGAAAAGACCCCGCTCTTTCGCCAGGAACAGGGGCGCGTCGTCGACGATCGGCAACGCCGCGACAGTGAGCTTGTTCTTCTCGATCCCGTTGGGGCCGGGTGCTGACGACTGTGAACTCCCGCAGGACACCAGTAGGAGCGGGAGGATCGCGAGAACGCTGACGAAAACGGCACCGCGGTTGTGGAACGGACGCACGAACCTCGCCGACAACGAGATCACCTCTGTCTTCGTCGCGATCACAGAACCGTTCGATCCGTTCGAAGAATGGATCATTCCGCGTCCGTGTTTCGGTGTCCTTGATCCCCAGCGCCCCCGAACAAGGTATAGCGGCCGAATGTGCACGTCAACGCTCGTTTTCCTGGCTGACGGCGATCATCACAGCGCATTCCGATGTGAGTTACCGCGTCGCAGAGCCCGCGGTGTCGCTCGGTCGTTCGACGTCAGGCGGCGGGACTACCCAGGTCGTCCGGGTCGGTCATCGCCTCGATGAGGAACGGCCCCGGCTGCTCGCGGGCCGACCGGAACGCCTTGCGCAGCCCCGTGTGGTCGGCGACCCGTACGGCCAGCACCCCGAAACCGGCGCTGATCTGGTCGATCCGCGGTCCGGAGATGTCCTTGCCCGGGTACACGCCGGTGTGGGCGGCCCGACCACCGCGGCGGTGCAGCGCGGCACCGACGGCCGCGTACGACTCGTTGTTGACCACGACGAACGTGACCGGGAGCCGGGCCCGTGCTGCCGACCACAGCGCCTGGATCCCGAACTGGAACACCCCGTCGCCCAGCACGGACAGCACCCGCCGACCGGGCAGGCCGAGCGCGACGCCCAGCGCGGCACCGGCACCCCAGCCCAGGGACCCCGAGCAGGTGGCGAAGTAGTCCAGCGGTGAGGTCTGCGGCAGGTCGCGCAGCAGTGGCGGCGTGGACGTGGTCACGTCGGACACCACCGTGGTGACGCCGTCGGCCTGTTCGACGACCGCGTCGACCACGTCGGCGACCCGCAATCGACCGCCGTGTGGTGCGTCCCGGCGGCGGTCCGCGCGGTCGGA
>DATCXL010000809.1:0-6017 GCA_036565825.1 Mycobacteriales bacterium | reverse complement strand
AGGAGGGCGATCTGGTCGACGCCGGTGAGCCTCTGGCCCGCCTCTACCCAGGAACGGCAGGTTCGGCATGACTGAAGTATCGTCCGCATCCCCCACCCCTCTGCTGGGATCGACCAGCGGCTCACCAGGATCACGGATCCTGGCCTTCGGTCACCACCAGCCCTCGACCGTGGTGACCAACGACGACCTGGCCCGCCGGGTGGACACCACCGACGAGTGGATCCGCGACCGGGTGGGGATCATCAGCCGACGGGTCGCCGGCCCGGACGAGTCAGTCGTGGACATGGCTGTCGCCGCAGCCGGCAAGGCCATCGCCGGAGCCGGCCTGGCACCCGACGACATCGACCTGGTGGTGGTCGCCACCTGCACCATGCCGACGCCGATCCCCAACGCCTCGGCCCGGGTGGCGGCTCGACTGGGTATCCCCGCCGCGGCCGCGTTCGATGTCAACACTGCATGCTCTGGCTTCTGTTACGCCCTGGGCACGGTCGACAGTCTGATCCGCACCGGTGCCGCCCGGTACGCGGTTGTGGTGGGTGCGGAGAAGCTGTCCGACTGGATCGACTGGGACGATCGCTCGACCTGCATCATCTTCGCCGACGGCGCGGGTGCTGCCGTGGTGGGACCGTCTGAGACACCGGGGATCGGGCCGGTGGTGTGGGGCACCGACGGTGCCAAGGCGGACCTGATCGCCATCCCGGACCGACAGTCGTTCATCCACCAGGAAGGGCAGCCGGTGTTCCGGTGGGCCACCGGCGCACTCGCCCCGTTCGCCAGGATGGCCTGTGAACGAGCCGGCGTGGACCCGACCGAACTGGCCGCCTTCGTGCCGCACCAGGCCAACCTGCGCATCATCGAGGCCATCGCCCGACGGCTCGGCGTGGACAACGCGGTGGTGGCCCGCGACATCGTAGAGGCGGGCAACACCTCCTCGGCGTCGATCCCGATCGCACTGGCCCGCATGATCGAACGCGGCGAGGTGCCCTCCGGTCGACCGGTGCTCCTCTTCGGTTTCGGTGCCGGCCTGACCTACGCGGGTCAGGTCATCATCTGCCCCTGAGATCGATCGGTCCGGTACCTGCTTCTCCGCTGCTGAAACCAGGGTTGTTCGCGCCACTCGTCCCGGCCGGTGGCACCGGACCCGTTCGCGCCACCCGCCTCGGCCCGTGACACAGTAGCGGGCCGAACCGCACCACCCCGACGGGCCGGGCCACCGCCCACCCACGAAGAAAGGACCACCTGACGTGAACACTGAGGAGATTCGTTCCGGTCTCGCCGGCATCCTCGAGGAGATCGCGGGTGTGGCGCCCGCGGACGTCGAGCTGGACAAGTCGTTCGCCGACGACCTGGACGTCGACTCACTTTCCATGGTCGAGATCGCCATGTCCGCCGAGGACAAGTTCGGCGTGAAGATCCCCGACGACGAACTGTCCAACCTCAAGACCGTCGGGGACGCCGTCTCCTTCATCGAAAAGGCACAGGCGCACTCATGACCGAGGTGCTCGACGGCGGGTCGGGTGGGGTCACGCCCGGCGCTACCGGCGGTCGCCACGTCGAGGTCGTGATCACCGGTCTGGGCGCGACCACGCCATTGGGCGGCGACGTCGCGTCCACCTGGACCGCGCTCGTCGACGGCCGGTCCGGGGTGGGTCCACTCACCGAGGAGTGGGCGCGGGATCTGCCCGCCCGCATCGTTGCCCGGCTCGCCGTCGAGCCCACCGAGATCCTGTCCCGGGTGGAGGCGCGTCGACTGGACCGCTGCCAGCAGGTCGCGGTGGTCGCCGCCCGTGAGGCCTGGGCGGACGCCGGGCTGGCCCGACCGGGTAAGCCGGCGCAGGAGGACAACGCCGGCACACAGGTCGACCCGGAGCGGGTCGCGGTGGTAATTGGTACGGGTATCGGTGGCGCCCTGACCATGCTGGGGCAGGACGACATCCTCGAGGCCAACGGCGTCCGCAAGGTCTCTCCGCTGACCGTGCCGATGCTCATGCCCAACGGACCGGCGGTGGCGGTCGGACTCGATCTGGTCGCGCGAGCTGGTGTGCACACCCCGGTCAGCGCCTGCGCGTCTGGTGCCGAGGCGATCAGTCTCGCGCTGGACCTGCTGCGGGCCGGACGGGCCGACGTGATCGTGGCCGGCGGTGCCGAGGCGTGCATCCACCCACTGCCGATCGCCGGTTTCGCCCAGATGCGCGCGCTGTCCACCCGCAATGACGAACCGCAGGCTGCCTCCCGACCCTTTGACAAGGCCAGGGACGGGTTCGTGCTGGGCGAGGGCGCCGGGGTGCTGGTGCTGGAGCGGGCCGACCACGCCAGAGCACGTGGCGCCCGCGTGTACGGGGTGTTGGCCGGCGCGGGTGTCACCGCCGACGGCCACCACATCACCGGTCCGGAGCCGACCGGCGCCGGTGCGGCCCGGGCGATCACTCTGGCGCTGGCCGACGCCGGGCTTGCCCCGGCCGACATCGGGCACGTCAACGCTCACGCCACCTCCACCCAGGTGGGTGACATCCCCGAGGCCAGGGCGATCACCACCGCGGTTGGTGACCATCCGGTGGTAACCGCGACCAAGTCGATGACCGGGCACCTGCTCGGCGCGGCCGGCGCGGTGGAGGCGATCGCCACCGTTCTGGCGATCCGGAACGGAACGGTGCCCCCCACGATCAACCTGGATGATCCAGACGACGAACTGACCATCGACGTGGCCAGGGTCACGGCACGCCAGGTGCGGCTGACCGCCGCGCTGAACAACTCGTTCGGCTTCGGCGGCCACAACGTCGCCCTGGCCTTCCACAGCGGCTGACCATGTCCGACGGATCTTTACCGGGCATCCGCGGGCGGGAGGATACCCGGCCGCACGGTTGGACGGTCGGACGCGACGCACCGGCCCGAACATCCGCGCCGTCCCCCAGACCCGAGACAAGGAGCTGGTACCGGTGACAACGCTCGCGAGCGCACCTGCCGACGAGGAGTACGACTTCCGCGACCCGCGAATCCGGCTGGGCGCACTGCTTGACCAGGGTTCGGTACGGCTGATGGCGGCCCCTGACGACAGTGGCGTGCTGGCCGCCCGCGGCACGATCGCTGGAGCCCCGGTGGTGGCGTTCGCCACCGATGCCACCCGGATGGGCGGGGCGATGGGCTCGCAGGGCTGCCGGCACATCGTGGCGGCCATCGATGCTGCGGTGCACGACAGGGTGCCCGTACTGGGCCTGTGGCACTCGGGCGGGGCCCGGCTGGCCGAGGGCGTGGAGGCTCTCGACGCGGTCGGGCTGGTGTTCGCCGCGATGGTGCGCGCCTCGGGTAAGGTGCCGCAGATCTCCGTGGTGCTCGGGCCAGCCGCCGGCGGCGCCGCGTATGGTCCCGCGCTCACCGACATCGTGATCATGGGCCCGGGTGGACGGGTGTTCGTCACCGGTCCGGAGGTCGTGCGCAGCGTGACCGGTGAGAACGTGGACATGGAACGCCTGGGCGGACCGGACACGCACGGCCGGCGCAGCGGTGTGGTGCACGTCGTCACCGACTCTGACGCCGAGGCCATGGCCCGGGCGCGCGCACTTGCCGAACTGTTCGCTCGGCCCGGACGCTTCGACGTCACCCGGATCGGTGACGACGTGGATGTGTCCCGGCTGTTGCCGGCAAGCCCGAAGCGCGCCTACGACGTGCACCCACTGCTGGGCGCGCTGCTCGACGCCCCGCCGGTGGAGTTGCACGCCAGGTGGGCACCGAACATCGTCACCGGGCTGGGACGGCTTGCCGAGCGGACCGTTGGTGTGATCGCCAACAACCCGCTGCGGCTCGGCGGTTGTCTGGATTCCATCTCCGCGGAGAAGTCAGCCCGCTTCGTCCGCATGTGTGACGCGTTCGGGATTCCGTTGGTGGTGGTGGTCGATGTACCCGGTTACCTGCCGGGGGTCGGTCAGGAGTGGGACGGGGTGGTGCGGCGCGGCGCAAAGTTGCTGCACGCGTTCGCCGAGGCTGCCGTGCCCCGGGTCACCCTGGTGACCCGCAAGGCCTACGGCGGTGCATATATCGCGATGAACTCTCGCTCGCTGGGTGCCACCGCGGTGTACGCGTGGCCAACCGCCGAGGTCGCCGTGATGGGTGCGTCGGCGGCGGTGGGCATTCTGCACCGCCGGAAGCTGGCCGCCGCCCAGCCTGGAGAGCGCGAGGCATTGCACGCACGGTTGGCGGCCGAGCACGAGAAGATCGCCGGCGGGGTCAACCGTGCGTTGGAGATCGGTGTGGTCGACGCGGTCATCGAGCCGGACCAGACCCGGCGTGTCCTGGTCGAGGCGCTTGCGGTCGCCCGCCCCGGCAAGGGCACACACGGCAACATCCCACTGTGAGCCGCCCACCGCGCCCTGGCTCGTGCTCGAGGCAGGCTGAAGGACTCCCCGACATCAACCGGCTGGCGTGTTTCGAATGCCTGCTCCTTGGATGGGCTGTGGTGGACGTGTCGGGGGCAACCGGCAGACAGCCTGAATCAACCGTCTAACATGGACGGTGGGTCTGGGCGAAGGTGCGGACCACGTCGATCCTGACGACGCCCTCGACCCGAGCCATCGGATAGGTCACCACCCACGACAGGCATTGCGAGACGAGGTCCGGAGAATCCACCGGGTCCTGGTGGCTCCGGAACGTCACGGTGGCGAACACCTCGCCCTGCGGGTCGCTGCGGATGCCGACCAGCCACACCTGGCTGTCGGCGGTGCTGCGGAATCGGGTGAGGAAGTCTTCCTCGTCGCGCACCCGCCGGTCCGCACCGATCAGTACGGACCGGTAGTCGGCGTAGTCACGAGCGTTGATCGCGGTGAAGTAGACGGTCAGGGTGTGAACCACGTCGGCGACGTCAGGCTGTCCGAGTAGCGCCGGCGCCACCGTCACCACCGAGGACCCCCGCCCGGCCGAGGACGTACCGCTGGAGCCGGGCGTGTTGGCCCCACGGACCGGGTCGGTCGGTCGTACCGACCGACCCGGTTGGGTCGGTTGGGTCGGTCCCGCACCGGGCGGGAATCCCGGCCGTGGGCCATGCGCGCCCCGGTACGTCGAGTACCCGCCAACCGCTATCAGTGCCAGTCCCAGCACAATCAGCACGATGCCCGGCCAGCGTGGATACCGGCGTGGGCGGGGACTCCGATGCGGATCCACGAAGCCCGTATCTGCACCACCCGGGTAGATCGGGTCGCCACCGTGGGCACCGTCGGGCACCCGTGCAGCCGTGCTGGACGACGGGTGGCCCGCCGGGGTGTCACCGTCGGCCTGGGTCCGGTCAGCCAGGGCATCCGGCTCGCCACCCATCCCGACACCGACCTGGCCAGTTGTGTCACCGGCATCCACACCATGTGACACGCCGGTTCCGCAGGCTGGACAGTTCTGATGGTCAGGTGGCACCGGCAACCCACAGGCCACACACGGGGTCATTGAAACAGCCTATGGCTCGACACCTGTGGGTCTAGACCACCTGGTGCAACCAGGTAACCGGCGCTCCGTCGCCAGCGTGCCGGTACGGCTCCAACTCGGCGTCCCATGCGGCGCCCAGTAGCCGGTCCAGTGCGTGTTCGAAATCCTCGGCTGTCCGTGCGGTGGTACGCAACGCGCGCAGTTGGTCCTCGGCCACCATCAGATCACCGTTGGCGCTGACAGAGGTACGGAATATCCCCCGGCCGGGTACATACGCCAACCGCTCACCATCGCAACCCGGGCTTGGATCCTCGGTTACCTCGAACCGTAGCATCGCCCACGGTCGCAGCGCGGCGGCGAGCCTGGCGGCCGTACCCGCGTTTCCTGTCCACACACACTCGGCGCGCAACTGGCCGGGCGCGGCCGGCTGCGCCGTCCACGCCAGTGCCACACGCGTGCCGAGCACGCTCGAAATCGCCCACTCCACGTGCGGGCACACGGCCGCAGGGCATGAGTGGACGTACACGACGCCACGAGATGCCACGGTGACCTCCGGTCCGATGAGGGACGCCTTCCCCAGCGACCTCGACCGTTGATCACCGTCCCGCAGATTG
>DATCXL010000802.1:0-4467 GCA_036565825.1 Mycobacteriales bacterium | reverse complement strand
GCAGGGCCCAGGTGGCGGCTGGCACCCCGGCGACCGGCACCGCGTCGGTGGGCAGCCTGGCCGGGCCCGTCGGTGTGGGCGAGGTGGGCGAGGTGGTCGAGGTGGTGGCCAACTACACCGCGTTCCGTGACCTGCTGGTGCGGGCTCGCCGGGTGGCCGGCGACGGGTGGCGGGAATGACCGGTGGACGGATGACGGGCTGGCAGGGCTGGCAGGGCTGGCAGAGATGACGGGGGATGACCGGGATGACAGGTTCGACGGGGACGACCCGGGCCGACTCGCGGATACGGGTGGCACTGCTGCTGCCCGACCTGCTGGGCACCTACGGTGACCGAGGCAACGCCGTGGTGCTGTGCCAGCGACTGCGCTGGCGGGGGATCGACACCGAGGTGGTCGAGATCACCGGCACCAACCCGGTACCGAGCCACTGCGACCTGTACGTGATGGGCGGCGGGGAGGACTCCGCCCAACAACTGGCGGTCCGCCGACTGCGCGAGGACGGCGGGCTGGCCCGCGCGGCGGCACGCGGTGCGGTGGTGTTCGCGGTGTGTGCCGGCCTGCAGATCCTGGGTGAGCACTTCACCGGTACCGACGGGAAGCAGACCACCGGACTGGGCCTGTTGGACCTGCGTTCCACGCCGTTGCCCACCCGGGCCGTGGGCGAGTTGGTGGGTCGACCGGAGGACCTTCGACTGAAGGCGACACTGACCGGGTTCGAGAACCATCGCGGTCGCACCGAGTTGGGCCTGGACGCGCGCCCGCTGGCCACGGTGGAACGTGGCATCGGCAACGGCACTCCCGACCAGGCCGAGGGCGTGGTGCAGGGACACCTGCTCGGTACCTACATGCACGGTCCGGCACTGGCCCGTAACCCCGAGTTGGCCGACCTGCTGCTCGGCTGGGCGGTCGGCATGCCGCTGGCACCGCTGGAGTTGGCCGAGGTCGACACGCTGCGCTCGATCCGGCTGGCCGCGGCGGGCAGCGCACCGGCCGGTTGAGACACGCACTCCGACGAAGGGCGGACTCTCACGGAACACCCGCTCGGGCAGACACCCCACCCGGGAGACGGTGCAGCGGTGAGACGCTGACCACGTCGGCCACCCGGCCCGACAGCCGGTCGGTACGGTCGACGCCATGCCTACTGACTCGCTGCCAGCGAACCGGCCAGACCAGTCCACACGCGCATACCGGATCGCGGCGATTCCCGGCGACGGGGTTGGGCAGGAGGTCCTCCCGGCGGCCGCCGGGATAGTCGACCAACTCGGCGCGGCGCACGGGTTCACTGTCGAGTGGGAACAGTACGACTGGAACTGTGCCCGCTACCAGCAGACCGGCACGCTGCTGCCTGACGACGGGCTGGAGCGGCTGGCCCGCACCGACGCGATCTTCCTCGGCGCGGTCGGATTCCCCGGGGTGCCCGACCACGTTTCGCTGTGGGGGCTGCTGATCCCGATCCGCCAGCACTTCCGGCAGTACGTGAACAGCCGGCCGATCCGATCCTTCCCCGGCGTGACCGGGCCGCTGCGTGGCGCACCGGAGTTCGACGTGCTGCTGGTCCGGGAGAACAACGAGGGCGAGTACACCAGGGTCGGCGGCAGGGTCTACCCCGGCACCGACGACGAGGTGGTCGTGCAGTCGGCGATCTTCACCCGGCGCGGGGTGGAGCGGATCATGCGCTACGCCTTCGAGCAGGCGCGGTCCCGGTCCGGCCGGCTGGCCTCGGCGACCAAGTCGAACGGCATCGTGCACTCGATGCCGTTCTGGGACGAGATCGGACGGATGGTCGCCGCGGACTTCCCCGACGTCGAGTACGCCGAGTACCACATCGACGCGCTGGCCGCCCAACTCGTGCTGACCCCCGACCGGTTCGATGTTGTCGTTGCCAGCAACCTGTTCGGCGACATCCTCAGCGACATCGGTGCGGCCCTGATGGGCGGCATCGGGATGGCCCCGTCGGGCAACATCGCTCCGGACCGGGCCCAGGTGTCGATGTTCGAACCGGTGCATGGTTCGGCCCCGCAGATCGCTGGGCGCGGCATCGCCAACCCGGTCGGCCAACTGCTGTCCGCGGCCATGATGCTGCGCCACCTGGGTGAACAGGATGCGGCCGAGGCGCTGGACGCTGCGGTGGAGCGGGTGCTCGCCGACCCGGCCTCGCACACCCCGGACCTGGGTGGTGGGGCGACGATGGTGGGCGTGTGTGAGTCGGTGGCGCAGCAGTTGCGCGGCTGAAGGCCACCGGCGCCCGTTGGCCAGGGTCGCGCGGTTACCACGGCGCGCCGGGCCCATCATGCTGTCCGATCCGGAGGATGGTTGGTTACCGGCCCTCGCCGGGGCGCAGTCCCGGCTCCGGAGCTCGCAGTACGGGGCCAGCATGCTGTGCTGTCCTCTGTGGTGGGAGCTCCGCTCCAGCCGCACCCCCTCAGCACCCCTCCGCCCGCATCTGCCCGGCGTGGTCGGAGGGCACCTTCACATCAACGATCTATGCTCGCCGCATGGTCGGAACGGGGGGCGGCGCGGTTCCGTTGGATCGGGACGCACCGCTGTACGTGGCCGGACACCGTGGCCTGGTCGGCTCGGCGCTGTGGCGGTTGTTGCAGGCGCGGGGCTTCCGCCGACTGGTGGGACGGACGTCGGCGGAGTTGGATCTGCGTGACCGCGACACGGTGTTCGGGCTCTTCGACGTGGTGCGACCGGCCTGCGTGGTGTTGGCCGCGGCCCGGGTCGGTGGGATTCTGGCGAACTCGACCCGACCGGTGGAGTTCTGCTCGGACAACCTGCGGATCCAGCTCAACGTGCTCGACGCCGCCCTGCGGTTCGGCACCCGCCGGTTGTTGTTCTGTGGGTCGAGTTGCATCTACCCGCGGCTGGCCACCCAGCCGATCAGCGAGGGTGCGCTGCTCACCGGGCCGCTGGAGCCGACCAACGACGCCTACGCCATCGCCAAGATCGCGGGAATCGTCCAGGTCCAGGCGGCACGGCGCCAGTACGGCGCGCGCTGGATCAGCGTGATGCCAACCAACCTGTATGGCCCCGGGGACAACTTCGATCCGAGTAACTCGCACGTGCTACCGGGACTCCTCCGCCGGATGCACGAGGCGACCGTGGCCGGCGCGCCGGAGTTCGTGGTGTGGGGCACCGGCACGCCGCGTCGGGAGTTCATGCACGTCGACGATGCCGCCCGTGCCTGCCTGCTGGCACTGGAACGCTACGACGACCCGGCCCCGCTCAACATCGGCGTCGGCAGCGACATCAGCATCCGTGAACTGGCCGAACTGGTGGCCCGGGTGGTCGGTTACCCCGGTCGACTGGTCTTCGACCACGGCAAACCCGACGGCATGCCACGCAAGTTGCTGGACGTGTCCCGACTGAACGGGCTCGGATTCCATCCGGGAGTGTCGCTCGAGGACGGTATCCGATCCACCTACCAGTGGTACCTGACCCGAGTGGGTGAACCTGACTGCCCTGTCGCCGTGTCGGCCGTCGGCGGGGTCCGTCCGGCCGGGTAGCGTCCGTTAGCGTCGCCGCCATGGACGATCAGTTCCGGATCCTCGTGGTGTGTACCGGGAACGTGTGCCGGTCACCACTGGCCGAGCGGATGATCCGTGCCCGGCTGGTTTCGGCACTGGGCGACGGGGCGGGCAGGTTCTCGGTGACCAGCGCGGGCACCAGGTCCCTGGTCGGGCACCCGATGGATCCGCGAGCGGCCGCGGCGGCCGGCGCGTTCGGTGTGGACACCCACGACTTCGCCTCACGGAGTCTGACCGCAGCCGACGTGGCGCAGGCCGACCTGGTGCTCACCGCCACCCGGGAGCACCGGGCCAGAGCGGTCAGGCTGCACCCGTGGGCACACCGTTACACGTTCACCATCAGGGAGTTCTCCCGCCTGGTCGGGTCGTTGCCGACCGGTGTCGTCGACGGCGACGACCCGGTGCTGCGGGCACGTCTGTTGGTCGCTGGAGCGGGTGCACGCCGCGGCGCGGTTCGCCCACGCCGGCCCGAGGACGACGACGTGGCCGATCCGGTTGGGGGTGCCACACACGTCCACCGGTCGGTGGGCGCGTTGATCGCCGACGCACTGACCGAACCGCTGGAGGCGATAACCGGCGTCAGCGATCCGCGGGTGGGCACATCCGATCGGAACACGAAGGGGTCTGATGTGTCCGTACACCCAGGACATGGGACGCTGTCGAGTGGTGCCAGGTTCGCCGGCCGGTTCGTTCTGCGCTGGACGATCCGGACCGCGATTCTGTTCGCGGCGGTGCTGCTGTTGGGCTCCGGCTGGCTGGCGGTGCGGGGAGTCCAGGCCGAACACGAACTGGCCAGCGCCCGCGACGACCTGAACACACTGCGCGCCGAACTGTTGGCCGGAAACCAGGCAAAGGCACATCAGGCACTCGTCGACGTCGCGCGGCACACCCGGGCCGCACGCCGGTTGACCAGTGACCAGATCTGGCAGGCCGCGGCC
>DATCXL010000796.1:0-2671 GCA_036565825.1 Mycobacteriales bacterium | reverse complement strand
GCACGGCACCCTCAGCGCGGTGACCGTGCTCAGCCCGAAGGGCAAGAAGGTGGCCGGTGCGCTGTCGGCGGACAGATCAAGTTGGACAACCTCCGAACCGCTCGGCTACGGGGCGACATACCAGGTGAGCGCCGACGCTGTCGGTGAAAACGGCCAGACCGCCCACCAGGTGCGCGCGGTGCACACCCTGGCCCCGCACGCCCAGGTATATCCGTCGCTCATTCCGCCGCCCAGCACGAAGGACGTCGGTGTGGGTCAGCCGATCGTGGTCCGGTTCGACCACTCGATCACCGACCGGGCCGGCGCGGAGAAGCAACTGCACGTGACCTCCGTTCCCGAACAGGCCGGCAGTTGGTACTGGATGTCGAACAAGGAGGTGCACTACCGGCCACAGCACTACTGGCAGGCCGGCAGCGACGTGACCCTCAAGGTTTCGATCTATGGCGTTGACCTCGGCGACGGCGTGTACGGGCAGACCGACCGCACCATCACCTTCCACGTACACGACTCGTGGGTGGCCAAGGCCGACGGCCACACCAAGCAGATGAAGATCCTGCACAACGGCGCGTTGGTCAAGACGATGCCGATCAGCCTTGGTTCCCCGGAGCACCCGTCACACAACGGCCCGCACGTGGTCTCGTTCAAGGCCGAGAAGTACATCATGGACTCGTCCACCTACGGCGTGAAGAAGGGCGACCCCGGCTACTACCGGGAGGAGGTGCTGTGGGACGAGCGCATCTCCAACGACGGCGAGTTCGTGCACGCGGCACCGTGGTCGGAGGGCCAGCAGGGCAGCAGCAACGTGTCGCACGGGTGTGTGAACCTCAGCGTGGAGAACGCGATCTGGTTCTACCGGCACTTCGGCATCGGTGACGTCGTCGAGATCACCAACTCCGGCGGCAAGCCACTGCCCGTGTGGGACACCTACGGAGACTGGATGCCCAGTTGGGCCGAGTGGCAGGCCGGTAGCGCGCTGGCCTGAGGCCATTCCCCACATCGGCGAGAGACCCGGCCGGGTCAGGTGACCCGGCCGGTTCCGTCGACTGCCGCCACTGTTCGTGATATCGAACTATGCCGAACGGGTGCGGTCTCGCCTCAGACCTGGCGGCCGAGGAAGCAGAGGAACTCGGTCTGCGCGTCGGCACCGGCCGGGGGCTCCACCTTTGGCCCGAAGGCTCCTGTGCCACGCAACCTCGAGTCCAGCGGCTTGAACTGCTCGTGGGCCTGCCGGACCAGGTCGGCGTCCAGTCGCTCGTCCCCGCCGACCGCCCTGGCGAGGTCCCAGGTGTGCACCAGCACCTCGATGACGGCGAGCCGGGCCACCGCCTGTTCGAAGGTCATCTCGCCGATCGGGCTCCGGAATGACCGCGCGGCGGTCTCCGGGTCGGACAGCGAGGTGAGCACATTCTGTTGGATCTCGTGCCAGGCGGCCACCAGATCGGTGTTCTCGGTAACCGGGTCGGGTGTGCCGCCGGTGATTGAGGACAGCACCATGCGCAGACCGCCCAGGACGTGCTCGACGACGTCGCGCGCGGTCCAGTCGGCACACGGGCTCGGGGCGGACCACCGGTCCGCCGGGGTGGCCTCGATCCGCGCTGCGAAGCCATCGGCGACCTGGCGGAATTGCGTAGCAATAATCTGTGACATGACGGGATCTTAGGGGCCATCTGCATCAAGTCGACGTCCGGCCCTGCCTGTGGCCCCGTCAGTGGTCTCCAACGGAGTCTGGTCGTCCGGGGTGGTTGTCGTCACCCCGTTCTCCACCACCGGGTGGGATCGCCTGACCGACCCGGTAGCCCGGAACCACCGGCGCAGATGACCCGGACGGCCCGGATTATCCGGATGCTTCGATAATTCGGATGACCTCGGATTGTTCCGTTGACCCGCCATGGTTCAGGCGGGCCAAAAGTCGTTCGACCGGTTGTACATCGCGCCCGTATCCGGCGGAATAAAGCGTCAAACCACCCGTCCCGGTGACACCCACCATCAATCCGCGGGTGAGTGATCATTACTGATTTCGACACTCCTCCGGCTCCAGATGCGTGACTTCCGTGGCGCCGTTATCAATACTTTGTGAGGTCCGTCTCGCGCTTCTCAACGGGGGGTCAGGATGGAACGTGAAACAGGCACCCGATTCACCGGCATGATGATGATCCGCTTGCGTCGCAAACGAATGGCGATGGAGCGGAACGCGGCCGAACATGCCGCGTACTTCGCCCGGCTCAGGCTGATCGGGCAGCGGTTGGTCAGCACCAGAGAAGCGGCTGAAATCGCCCAGGTGAGCGACCGCACGATCCGCACCTGGGCGCAGCGCGGTGTACTGGCCAGCCAGAAGGACGACCGCGGCCACAACTGGTACCGGGAGGGGGACGTGATGGCCGCCGAGATCCGGGCCAGGTGCGCCCCGCGAGCCACCGCCCCGCGGACCCGCACCCGGTGACACACCGGGCGGGTACTTCCTGTTATGTCCCGCCCGAACCGGGTAGGCCAACACCATCGGCGGCACGAACCGACCATGTGGAAGAGGTGTGTGCCGATGACCCGTCCAGGCGATCCGTTGCCTCCGGCCGATCCGACGCATCCCGCGCCGACGCCCACCCCGACACCCGCGCCGGTGCCGGGCCCCGATCCGGGCGATCCCGGGCCAACTCACCCGCCGCCCGGTCCGCCG
>DATCXL010000777.1:0-2903 GCA_036565825.1 Mycobacteriales bacterium | reverse complement strand
CGGCGCCGTCGTCGTTGGTGGCGACCAGCACCCGTCGACCGTCCGGCGAGGGCCAGCCGGTCAGATCGTGTTCGTCGTCGGTCGCCAGGTACCGCCAGCGTCGTCCTGACTGTCCGGTCAGGTCATAGCGGGCCAGCCCGGTGTACTCACGCTGGTTGTTGGTGGTGAACAGGAACCCGGACGAGTCCGGCAGCCAGCTCACGTGCCGGTTCACCGCGGCGTCCTGTTCGGGGGTGAGGTCCTCGCGGGCTCCGCTGGTGGTGTCGACCAGTACGAGTTGGTGGGAGTTGGCCGGCAGACCCGGCCGGGTCACCAGCAGGTACCGCTCGTCCGGGGAGACCGACGCGCCCATCAGGTAGCCGCCCCCGTCGTAGAGCACCCGCTCCTGGCCGCTGGCCACGTCGCGGATCATCACGTCGAAGTCCACTCCGTCGCGCCGGTTGGTCATGTACACCACCCGGCCGGTCAACACGTCGAGCAGGTTGTGGATGTACCGCTCGTCGTGCACCAGCGGGGTCAGGGTCGGCTGGTCGGTGTCCAACCGCAGCAGCGACAGTTGGGCACGTTCGTTTCCACCGGCGTCGTGCTGGACAACCACCGCGCGTTCGTCCGGAAGGTACCGCCCGGTGCATGACTCGCCCAGATCGGTGAGTTGGGTCCACGTACCGTCGGTGCTGATCTCGTAGAGCTGGACCGAGCCGGTGTCGTCGTTGCCGACCAGCACCCTGCCCTCGTCGTCGAGATCGAAGGCGCGGGTGGACCGGGCTTCGAGCAGTTCAGGCAGGGCGACCGTCATGCCCCGACCCTGCCACAGTCGGCTACGACAGGCGCAGGTAGTGCTCGATCCCCTCGGCGATGGCCGTGGCGATCCGTTGGCGGCCGTCTGGGCTCCGCATCAGCCGCGCGTCCGCGGGGTCGCGCATGTTGCCGCACTCGATCATGATGGTGGGCCGGGTGGACAGGTTCAACCCGGCCAGGTCGGTGCGTAGGTCGTAGCCGTCCTGCCCGATATAGGTGGCCGGGACGAACCCGGACCGGGCCAGGTACACCTCATGCACCGCCTCGGCCAGTCGGTGTGACGCGGCGGCGGTCTGCGCGCCAGCCGGCGGGCGGGCCGCCTCGATCACGTGGAAGCCATGTCCGGTGTAGGAACCGTCGGCATGGATGGAGACCACCGCGGCGGCGTGCGCGCGGTTGCCGATGGCGGCCCGGTCGTTCACGCACGGCCCAACCCCGGTGTCGTTCGGCCGGGTCATCCGTACGTCGACGCCATGGGCGGTGAGCAGGCTCCGGACCCGCGTCGCCACGTCGAGGTTGAACGTGTGTTCCGGGTAGCCGTCGGAGGTCTCGGTGCCGACGGTGTTGCAGTCCTTGTACTGCCCGAACCCGGCCGGGACCTGCCGGGTCAGTTGTTCGTGGTGGGTGGCGTGGCCGCCGTTGTGGCCGGGGTCGAGCACCACCACCGGTCGGGTGGCCGACCGGGTCGGGTGCGGCACCGATGATCTTGTGGGTGTTGGCACGCCGGTGGTGGCCGCACCGTTCGGGCCGGCCTGGGGAGTGGTGCGCCCGGCGTCCGACTGGCCGCCGGCCCGCGGATGGCCGGGTACCGACGTGCAGGCGGCAAGTGAGGCGAACGCGGCGAACACCACAACGCCGGCCACTGCCGCGGCGGACACTGCCGGGGCGGTGCGGAACATCCTCCCAGCCTGCCATCCGACCGTGCCGGACGTGCGTCAGACGTCTAGGCTCGGGGTGTCAGGTTACGACGGTGGGAGATTCCAGTGGGACCCGGTGGCCAGCCCAATCTGCAGCAGATCATGCAGCAGGCGCAGAAGATGCAGCAGCAGATGCTCGCGGCCCAGCAGGAGTTGGCCTCCGCGGAGGTGACCGGTTCGGCCGGTGGCGGGGTGGTTACCGCGGTGATGACCGGTTCCGGGGAACTGCGGAGCGTGACAATCGCCCGTGAGGTGGTCGACCCCGACGACATCGAGACACTGCAGGACCTGATCGTGGCGGCCGTTCGGGATGCCAGTCGGGCCGCGGCGGAACGGGCGTCGGCCGCGATGGGTCCGCTGGCCGGCGATCTTGGCGGCGCCCTCGGTGGCCTGGGTGATCTCGGTGGCCTGGGTCGACCGGGTGGACCGGGTGGACCGGGCGCTCTGCCCGGCGGACAACCGGGGCAGTAGGGGCCACGTGTACGAGGGTGCGGTTCAGGATCTCATCGACGAACTGGGCAGACTGCCAGGAATTGGGCCGAAGGGCGCGCAACGCATCGCGTTCTATCTGCTCGCCGCCGACCCGACCGACGTGGTGCGGCTGACCGCCGCGTTGCAGCGGGTCAAGGACGAGGTGCGGTTCTGCCGGCTGTGCGGCAACGTCTCCGAGGCCGAAGAGTGTCGCATCTGTCGTGACCCCCGCCGCGACCCGGCGGTGCTCTGTGTGGTGGAGGAACCCAAGGACGTGGTGGCCGTCGAGCGCACCCGTGAGTTCCGCGGCCGCTACCACGTGTTGGGCGGGGCGATCAGCCCGATCGAGGGCATCGGCCCGGACGATCTCCGGGTGCGCGAGTTGATGGTGCGGTTGCAGGACGACACGGTGACCGAGTTGATCATCGCGACCGATCCGAACCTGGAGGGTGAGGCGACCGCCACCTACCTGGCCCGGTTGGTCAAGCCGATGGGGCTGCGGGTGACCCGGCTCGCCTCCGGCCTGCCGGTGGGCGGGGACCTGGAGTACGCCGACGAGGTCACCCTCGGCCGAGCCTTCGAGGGCCGCCGCCTGCTCGACGTCTGACCTTCTGCCGACTCCGAACGCCCCGCCAACTCCGCCCCGTAGACGCTTCCGCCGAAGACGCCGGCCCGGCTGGGCTGGTGTGTTCGCCGACGCGAGGCGCGCTGGCCGCC
>DATCXL010000764.1:0-4412 GCA_036565825.1 Mycobacteriales bacterium | reverse complement strand
GGGCGGAGAAGGGCCGTACCTCGGTCACCGAGGGGGTGCCGATGGCGCTGCCGGCACTCATCCTGGCCTCCACGTTGCAACGCCGGGCGGCCCGGGCCGGCCTGCCGGACCATCTGGACGATCTGGTCGGCATGGTGCATGAGGGCGATCTGGCCGGCATCGACCGGCATGGCCTGGGTGCCCGACTGTTCGACCTGGTGGGCGAGGCCCGCGAGTCGGGCGAGGAGGCCGAGGCGGCGCTGCGTGCGGTGTGCCGGGTGTACCGCGACGCCCTGCTCGCCGCCGAGAGCGGCTGAGGACTCGGCCCGGTTGGCGTGATCCGTTCGGCATCCTGGGACATGGTTCGTGTCCGTTCTGTCGCCCGGACCAGACAGGTTCGGGCTTCGTTCGTCCTGCTCCAGGGATGGAGCACAACACAGGTCCTGCTCCACGGATGGAGCAGGACCTGTGTCGGGGACCAGGGTGGGGACGGTCAGGGTTCGAGGCATTCCGGGATGGAGTCGGTGTTGCCCGACGGCCGTTCGGTGTGACCGGCCGGGTCGAAGATCTTCACCCAACGCACGGTGGGGAACTGTTTGAGGGTCGGGAAGATCTCGTCGGCGATGGTGAACGTCGACCCACCGGAGGAGCAGCCGCCGGTGAGTCGCACCCGGGCGATCCCGTTGCTGACGGACAGGTTGGTGAATCCGGTGGCACCCGACGCCACGAACCGCAGGGCGGCGGAGAACTCTGAGTTGGTCGGTCCGGCGAACAGTCGTTGCAGGGCACCACGACCAACCGCCGGTGGGATCACTGGTCGCCGCACCGCCCGGACGAAGGGCGGATGCCCGGAGTCGAACGCGGGCTTGAAGAGGAAGTAGTCACGCACCGAGACGGTGCGGAACGGGGTGGTCACGTCGATGACCACCCGGCTCGGGTTGGTCAACGTGAACACATGGAACGGCGTACGGCGGGCCAGACCGACACCGAAGCTGAGTACCGCCTCGAAGTCACCGGCGGTGGCCACCTGGATGATCTGCGGTAGCGCGGTGGTGCGCCGGGTTGGGCCGAAGGTGCCGTGCCCGGCGTCGTCGTGGCCGACCGCCGGCGAGAACACGACGTGTAGGAACGCGTCGCCGGCCAGCGGCACCGGCTCACCCGACCCGTCGGCGATGACCACCGGTACGTAGTTCACATCGTGTCGCTGGGGCAGCCCACCTCGGAACTCGAACACCAGTCGGTCGTAACCGGGGTGGTGGGCCGCCCGGATCGCCACCAGAGTGGGGATCACCGGTGCCGGTGCCGGCGGCGGTGGCTTCGGGGCGCCGCCGGTGAGTACGGCGCCGGACGTCAACGGGGTACCGGCCAGCGCTGCGGTCGGCGCCGCGGGTACGGCGAGCAGGCCGATCGCCAGCACGGGTAGCACAGCCAGGAGTTTTCGAGGTGTCATGACGGGCCTCCAGTCGGGTGGCCGCCGGTCGGGTCAGTGCGCGCGGCATCGGCGCGACCGTCGACCCGGTCCCGCCGGGATGTCGGCTTTCCGTTGCGTTCCACTGTGGACTATAGGTGGGTCGGGGTCGGACGCCACGGCATCGACGGCGGGTTCTGGGGCGTGTCGCGGCCCCCGATCAGGTGGTTGCCCGACCCTCGGTGTTGTCGCCCGGACGCGCACCGAGATCCCAGCCGGGTTGACGTCCCGGTTCCGACCGTCGGGTCAGGTCGGGTCGGCGGGGTCAGGTTGGGTCGGAGGCGTACACGCTCGGGACCCAGAACAGCACCCCGGCCAGCACCACGCTGCCGAACCAGAACCCGGCCGCGCCCGAGCCGTCCACGTAGGCCCACAGCAGGGCGAGCAGCGGTGCGGTGAACACCAGGGTCAGGTCACCGCGCAGGTGTCTGCGTAGCGAGATCCGACCCCGCGCACCGGTCCGCGGTCCGGCCGCGTCCCGCACCTCGCCGCGCGGGGTACGGAGTCGGCGCCGGCCAGCCGGCCAGATCGGCGTGCCGTCGACCTCGACGACCCGCAGTGACCGGTGGTCCGCCGCACCGTGCACCGGGTAGGACCGCTTCGGGTCGAGGCCCTCCAACGCTGGGTCCCAGTACACCGGCATCCACCAGGTGTGTCCGTTCTCCTCCTCGGTCAGCCAGATGCGGGTGGTCAGGCCACGTCGCGAGTGCGACACCGCCAGTCGTCGGTCCACCGCCGGTTGACGTTCGGCGGCCCGTCGGCGGGTGATCCGCACCATGGTGGTGACCATCGTGGTCAGCATCAGCACGATCACCACCGTGATGCCGTTGAGCAGGTTCGCCAGCCGCACCGAGGTCTGGTCACCGGCGACGAACACCCGGGAGGTGTCGGCCGGGTCGTAGTGCAGCGTGACGGTCGTACCGGTGTCCGCGTCGCGGACCTGCGGGAAGCGCAACCGGCTGGTGTGTGACACCGAGCGGTCGTCGGTCCAGCGCAGGTCGATCTCGTGTCGGTCGGCACCCAACCCGGACGCGACCACGGTCGCCTGGGCCCTTGCGGTCGCCGGACGTGCCGCGGCAGACGTCTGCCCGAGCCGGTCGACCAGCACGATCACCACCGCCACGCCGATGACCAACAGCGGGATAAGTCCGTACACCATCTGCCGAACCGCTCGCCGCTGCCACAGTCCACCCATGTGCCGACTATATGGTTGGCCTCATTCCCTCGCCGGGGCAAAGCCCCGGCTCCGGAGTCCGGTGGGCGCGGGGCGGGACCGGGCTAGTCCCGGTGCGACAGCCTGCGGCGGTGTGTACGGCAACGATCCTGCCCTGATCGGTCGGCGGAACCGGCGCGGCGGGGCGGTCCGGCCCGGGTGGACCGGCCGGCTACTCTCAACACCCAGCCGGTGCCCGCCCACCTGGTAGGTGGGGGCTGGTCGGGCACCTCGGGTCGCCCCGGATGTCCGGGTCGCCCCGGGTGCTCAGAGAGCCTCTCGGGTGCTCAGGAAGTTCCGGGTGTCGGCTGTGCGCGTCATCGCATCCGGGCGATGACCGAACCCGTGTGAAGGAGCCTGACACGTGGCGACCATCGAGGCCGTCGGGGCGCGCGAGATCCTCGACTCGCGTGGCAACCCCACCGTCGAGGTCGAGGTGGCGCTCGATGATGGCACGCTGGGTCGTGCGGCGGTGCCCAGTGGCGCGTCGACCGGGCAGTTCGAGGCCGTCGAGCTGCGCGACGGCGGTGACCGGTACGGCGGTAAGGGGACCCGTAACGCGGTCGCGGCCGTGCTGGACGAGATCAACCCGGAGGTGGTCGGCTACGAGGCGAGCGAGCAGCGGCTGGTCGACCAGCGGCTGATCGATCTGGACGGCACCCCGGACAAGTCCAGGCTCGGTGCCAACGCCGTGCTCGGCGTGTCGCTGGCGGTGGCCCGGGCCGCGGCAGCCTCGGCCGAGCTGCCCCTGTTCCGCTACCTGGGCGGCCCGAACGCGCACCTGCTGCCGGTACCGATGTTGAACATCCTCAACGGTGGTGCGCACGCGGACTCCAACGTGGACGTGCAGGAGTTCATGATCGCCCCGATCGGCGCTTCGACGTTCGCCGAGGGGTTGCGCTGGGGCGCGGAGGTCTACCACGCGCTCAAGTCCGTGCTGCGGTCCCGGGGCCTGTCCACCGGGCTCGGTGACGAGGGTGGATTCGCCCCTGACCTGGGGGCCAACCGGGAGGCGCTGGACCTGATCATCGAGGCGATCGGCAGCACCGGTCTGGAACCGGGTGGTGATGTCGCACTCGCCCTGGACATCGCGGCCACCGAACTGTTCGACGACGGTTCGTACCGGTTCGAGGGTGCCGCCCGTACCGCTGACGACATGACCGCCTACTACGAGTCGCTGGTCGCCGAGTACCCCCTGGTCTCACTGGAGGACCCACTGTCCGAAGAGGACTGGGATGGCTGGGCTCGGCTCACCGCGGCACTGGGAGAGCGGGTCCAGATAGTCGGTGACGACCTGTTCGTGACCAACCCGGAGCGGCTGCGCCGGGGCATCGACTCCGCGTCGGCCAACGCGTTGCTGGTCAAGGTGAACCAGATCGGCACGCTGTCCGAGACGCTCGACGCGATCGAGATGGCGCATCGTGCCGGGTTCGGTTGCATGATGAGTCATCGTTCCGGGGAGACCGAGGACACCACCATCGCGGATCTGGTGGTGGCCACCGGCTGTGGCCAGATCAAGTCCGGCGCGCCGGCCCGGTCCGAGCGGGTGGCCAAGTACAACCAGTTGCTCCGGATCGAGGAGGAACTCGACGAGGCGGCCCGCTACGCCGGCGCCAGCGCGTTTCCACGGTTCCGTCCGGAGGTCGAACTCTGATGGCCGGCCCCCGCCGGACGCCGGCAGGGGGACGGCGTTCGTCGGCGGCAGGACGCCGGTCACCGACAGGCCGCGGTGGCGGACGCTCGCCGCGACCC
>DATCXL010000756.1:0-4258 GCA_036565825.1 Mycobacteriales bacterium | reverse complement strand
CGTCGACGTCGCCCCGCCGGTGCGCGGCCCGCGCGTCACCGATCAGTTCGACCGCCATGTCGTGTTCCCGGGTCAGTTCGTCGATCGGGGTCAGCGACTGGCAACCGCAGTACTCACACATGTCCCCGCCCTCCTGCCACCCGGGTCGATGCGTGCGGGTTGGCGCATTCGGCTCGACTCGGCGCACGATGAGTATCGCCGGTGGGACGGACAGACTCCAGGGACCTTCGTCACCAGTTCCGTGCCTGTTGCCACACGGGATCATCCGTACTGGCGGCGCAGGGCCACCAGCATGACCCCCTGGGCGCCGGCCGACAGCGCCAGTGCCGCCATGGCGTCCACCGCGCCCCACACCGGCACCAGAACCGTGGCGGCGGGCAGGTCACACCAGGCAACCCGAGAGGCGGTCCTCGGTGCCCGGTCGTCGGTGTTCTCCAGCGAGAACACCGCACAGGTCACCCGGGGTGCGCGGTATTCCCGCCTTCAGGCCGGGGAGGAATGGTGTTCGGTACCGAGTGGGGGGCTTGTTCGTGTACAGCCGGGGCACCGTGGACAACCGGGGTCAGAACGTCGCACAGAAAGCCGGGTTGACCCGGGGCATCCTCGCCAACGCCTGGGCCAACTCGTCAATCGCACCGAACACGAAGCGCCGACAGGGTGCACAACATCAATCCCGCGTACACGTCCCAGACGTGCTCGCAGTGTGGAACCGTGGATCGGGAGGCGCACGAGAGCCAAGCCGTCTTCCGATGCCGGTCCTGCGACTACCACCCGGTTTCTGGTGGCACTGCTGTTCGTCTCGGCAGCCGCCCGCTGGCTGCCACTGCACGGTCGGTGCACTCCCTTGCCCGCCGACTGAATACCTTCACATGCGATCGGGGATTCGGATGAGTACTCCTGACGTGCCGACGCTGGTGTCGCTGCTGGACGACCGGACGTCGATTTCCGATCTGCGGCTGTACTACGGCATTGACCGGCCGGAGGGGGAGTTGCCGCTCTTCACCGGCGGCAGGTTCGACTTCCTCGGCGGCGGCGGAGACCGGCCGGACACCCGGGACACGGTCACCGCGACCGACCTGGTCGCCGTCCAACTGCTCGGCATGCGGATCCCACCTGAGGTGGCGCTCAATCTTTTGGAGGGTCGGCTCGGTGTCGAGCTTGCCGGTTACCTGTCCCAGATCGATCCGCGGGTCGAGTTGGACTCGGATGCGGCGCGGGAACTCATCAGGCCCGGCGCTGCGGCTGAGGCCGCGTGGCACCTGCTCGAAGACCAGGACGGCGTGGGCTGGGTGATTGCCAGCAAGTTGCTGGCCCGCAAACGCCCGCGCCTGGTTCCGGTCTACGACGGGGTGGTCCGCTGCGTCCTGGGGTCGCCAGAGAGCTTCTGGGAGTACCTGCACAACGCCCTTCGCGCGGACCGTGGCCGGTTACGGACTCACCTGGAGGAACTTCGCGACCAGGCCGGCGTGCCCGAGGGCACCTCGCCGTTGCGGGTCCTGGACGTCGTGTTGTGGATGCGACACCGCTCGTCTCATCTGGACACTGACTGCCCCGGCATCGACTGACGCCGCGCCCCGGTTGGCCAGCCGAATGGTCAACCGGGGCGCCGGGGTGGGGCGGTGTAGGCGGCCAGAATGGTGGCCAGCCCGCCGGACGCGGCCAGCACGGCGAACGCGGCCGGGTAGCCGCCCAGTAGCTCGGCCAGCACCGTGCCGGCCCACGGCGCGATGGAGGTTGCCAGCAGCACCGGGGCGGACAGCACCCCGTTGAGCCGCCCGTAGTGCGCGGTGCCCCAACGGTCGCTGATCGCGGTGGCCGCCAGCAGCGTGAACACCCCCCGGGTGGCGCCGACCAGTACGGCGACGGCGATCAGCGCCCCGGCCGGACCGGGCAGTACGGAAAGCAGACCGATCGACATCGAGGTGGCGCCCAGCACGACAGCGGTGCGGGTCCGCACCCCGGTGTGGGCGACCAGGCGCGGGTAACCCATCCGGCCACAGAGCTGACCCAGTCCACCCAGGCCCAGCGCCCAGGCCGCGGTCCCGGTGGAAAGGCCGCGTTCGATCAACAGTGGCACCAGGTCGATCACCACCGCGTACACCGCGAACGAGGCGAGACTCAACCCCACCGCGAGCAGCACGAACGGGCGGCTACGGGCCACCGGTCCGGGTTGGTCAGCCAACCGGTCGGATCTTCGACCTGTCTCCGACCGTGGCCACCGACCCGATAACCCGATGGCGTGCGCCGGGACGGTTATCGCGGCCAGCCCCGCGGCCAGGACCAGATAGGCGTGCCGCCAGCCCAGGTGCGCGCCCAGGGTGGCGGTCAGCGGCGCGAACACGGTGCTTGCCAGCCCGGCCACCATGGTCAGCCCGGTCAGCGCGGTCACCCGGCGCGGACCCCACCACCGGGTCAACGCGGCGAACGCGGGTTGGTAGAGCACCGCGGACATGGCCACACCGGTCAGCACCCATCCGGCCAGGAACCAGGCCAGCGACCGGGCGGTGGCGATGGTGACCAGCCCCGGTCCGGCCAGTGCGGATCCCACCGTCATCACCAGGCGCGGTCCCCATCGGTCCAACAGCCGCCCCACCGGCACGCCGACCAGCGCGGCGGTTGCCTGGCTGGCCGAGAACGCGGCCGTGATGGTGCTGGCCGACCAGCCCGTTTCGGCACCGATGGCCGGTGCCAGCACCGGGAAGGCGTAGTACAACACGCCCCAACTGGTGACCTCGGTGACACACAGCACCGCCAGCACCCGGTGCAGCCCGCGCCGCGTCAACGTTTCCGGCGCGGCGTCGGTCGTGGGCGATGTCACGTGAGCCCCTTGTCGGTGGGGTGAGTGCCAGCGGCTACCGGCCCCGCAGATACTGGCCCGCTCACCCGGCGCACGGCCCCACGGTGTGGACGTTGTCACACCAGAACCGCCACACCGATGGTGTTCGACGCCAGGTGGGATGCGGCGGGGAACGCGAATCCGGCCCAGCAGGGCACCCCCGGCGGCGACGGCGGGGACACCGTCTTCTTTGTGAGCAACGACCGGGCTGGCACGATGGGTCGGGACCTCCGCCCTACGCGACAACCCCAGTGACCAGTTCGAGACCGGAGGCCTGCCCGGCATATTCTTCCTCGGCGCGACCAACCCCACGGTGACCGGCTCCACGATCGGGTGAGCATCACCAGGGTGGTGCGGGTGCTGCTCGGACACCCTGTCCGAGGGGTCCGTACCACCGGATCATCAGATCACAGGCACCACCGGACAGGCTCGACGAAGGCGGATCAGATCGTGACGATGTCGGTGCAGCAGAGGATCGCCGAGGAACTCGGCGTGCGCGAACGACAGGTGGCCGCGGCCGTCGAACTGCTCGACGGCGGAGCGACCGTGCCGTTCATCGCCCGCTACCGCAAGGAGGTGACCGGCACCCTCGACGACGCCCAGTTGCGCACCCTTGAGGAGCGGCTGCGCTACCTGCGCGAACTGGAGGAACGGCGCACCGCCGTGCTGGACTCGATCCGTTCCCAGGGCAAGCTCGACGAGGCGCTGGAGGCACAGATCCTGGCCGCCGACTCCAAGGCCCGGCTCGAAGATATCTACCTGCCATTCAAGCCCAAACGGCGTACCAAGGCGCAGATTGCCCGAGAGGCTGGCCTCGAACCGCTGGCCGAGGGTTTGCTGGCCGACCCGAACCGCGACCCGCAGGCCGCCGCCGCCGAGTTCGTCGACCCGGACCGGGGCGTGGCCGACGAGGCCGCGGCGCTGGAGGGGGCGCGGGCGATCCTGGTCGAGAAGTTCGGTGAGGACGCCGACCTGATCGGCGAACTGCGGGAACGGATGTGGTCCTGCGGCCGGGTCACCTCCCGGGTGCGCGAGGGCAGGGAGGAGGTCGGCGCGAAGTTCGCCGACTACTTCGACTTCGCCGAATCGTTCACCAGCCTGCCCTCGCACCGCATCCTGGCGATGTTCCGGGGTGAGAAGGAGGAGGTTCTCGACCTGGGCCTGGAGCCAGATCCCGAACCGGTCTCCAGCCCGCCCCCGGCAGGCCCGGGCGAGTACGAGCGGCAGATCGCGGTGCGGTTCGACATCGCCGACCACGGCCGGCCCGCCGACCGCTGGCTGGTCGACACTGTGCGCTGGGCGTGGCGCACCCGCATCCTGGTGCGCCTGGTCGTGGACCTGAGGGTGCGGCTACGGCAGGCCGCCGAGGACGAGGCGGTGCGGGTGTTCGCCGCGAACCTGCGTGACCTGTTGCTGGCCGCA
>DATCXL010000740.1:0-2609 GCA_036565825.1 Mycobacteriales bacterium | reverse complement strand
GCAGGGCGTCGCCGGCGCCGCGGTCCACGACCAGGGCGACTCCGACCACGTCCGCGCCGGCCTCCCGCAGTGCCTCGACCGCGGCCAGCACGCTGGCCCCGGTGGTCGAGGTGTCCTCCACCGCGACCACCCGCCGGCCGGTCACGTCCGGCCCCTCGATCCGCCGCTGTAGTCCGTGCGCCTTGCCGGTCTTACGCACCACGAACGCGTCCAGGTCACGACCGCGGTCCACTGCGGCGTGCATCATCGCGGCCGCGATCGGATCGGCACCCAGGGTCAGACCACCGGCGGCGTCGAACTGCCAGTCCCGGGTCAGGTCGAGCATCACCCGACCCACCAGCGGCGCGGCCTGATGGTGCAACGTGATCCGGCGAAGGTCGATGTAGTAGTCGGCCTGCGCACCCGAGGAGAGCGTCACTCGGCCACGCACCACGGCCAGATCGGTGATGAGGGCACGCAGTGCCTCACGGTCGGAGTTCACGGCCCAACGGTAACCACCCGGAAGATGGTGGTGAGTACGGCCTTCGCCGAAACCCCCTGGCCCGCGGGGATGACCGGCAGACAGCCTGGAATCAACCGTCTAGGGTGCAGATGGACGCGTATGGCGGTACCCGCCCCGGGATCGGGCCGGATGCGTCCGTCCGGAGGCACCAACGGCTTCGGTCGCGTCGCGGCGGCCGCCCGGCGAACCGCCACCGAAGGGAGATTTATCCACAGTGGACTTTGTTTTTTCCGAGGAACAGGAGGCGTTGAGAGCCGCGGCCCGCCGGTTCCTGGCCGACCAGTTCCCGCTCGAACGGGTCACGGCGCTGTCCGACTCCGACGCCGGTTGGGATCCGGACTCCTGGAAAGAACTGTCCACCCGGGGATGGCTGGATCCGGACCTGGGCACGATGGAACACGCCGTGCTGGCCGAGGAGGCCGGTTACGCGCTCTACCCGGGACCGCTGTGGACCACACTGGCGTTGGCCCAACAGGCCTACCTGGGCCATCCGGCTCCGGATGGACCGGCCACACTGGCCTGGCGGGACGCCGGAGTACTCGGTCTGGCCGGTGTACACGCGGCGGCCTGCCTGGCCGAGAAGACCCCCGGCGGGTGGCGGCTGTCCGGGGTCAAACACGGTGTGCCGGACGCGACCTCCGCATGGGAGGTCGCGGTTGTGGCGCGCGGGCCGGCCGGTACCGCACTGTGGCGGCTGGATCTGACCACCCATCCCGAGGTGATCCAGAATGTGTCCACCATGGACGGCACACGGCGGGTGGCCGAACTGCGATTACGCCGTACCCCGGTCGAGCCGCTGGTGTCGGCCCTTGACGCGCCCGGGGTTCTGTTCGGAATCCGCCGTGCCGCGTTGGCACTGTTGGCCTGCGAGGCGGTCGGGGTGACCCACCGGGCTCTGGACATCGCCACCATGCACGTCAACGTCACCGCCCAGGCTCCGGCCACCGGCGCCTACCGGGGCGTGTCGCACCGCATCGCGAACGTGTACACCGCGCTGCAACTCGCCCGTGCCCTGGCCTACAAGGCGGCCTGGTGCGTGACAACCGGCGACGACGCTGTGGACACCGCGTGCGCGACCGCCACCATCTCGGCCGGGCACGCGGTGATATTCGCCTGTGAGAACGCCCTCGCCGCGGTCGGCGGCACCGCACCCACCTACCAGCGCTGGTTACACCGACTGCACCGGCGGGCCCGGTGGATCAACGCCTTCGAGGGATTCCCGGCGGCGCGCCGGTTCGAACCAGCCCGGGCCGGTTCGAGCTGAGCCCGGGTGGCGTCTGGGCCCGGAGGTCTTCGAGGGGTGGGGCGGAGCTCCCCCCACGAAAGGCAGCACAGCACCCGCCCCGTACCGCGTGACCCCGGAGCCGGGGCTCCGCCCCGGCGAGGGCCTGGAAACGACCTATAGCGCGCGTCGGCGTACCACCGCGCCGACCCGGCGGACCAGCCCGCGCGGGGCCAGCCGGCCGGCCGTCACCAACGCCCGGTACCGGGCGCCGGGAATGCTCACGGTCACCCCTCGACGGTGATCCCGCAGCGCGGTGGCCACCACGTCCTCGGCCCGCAACCACATCATCTCCGGCAGCCGGCTCATGTCCATACCGGCCCGTTCGTGGAACTCGGTGTGGGTGAATCCGGGACACACCGCCGAGACGTGTACCCCGGTACCGGCGAGGTCATAGGCGAGCCCCTCACTGAACGCGGTCACCCACGCCTTGCTCGCCCCGTAGGTGGAACCGCGCCCGCCGGGCATGAAGCCGGCCACCGAGGACACGTTGATCACGTCCCCGCGACCGCGGGCGAGCATGCCGGGTAGCACCGCGTGGGTGAGCCGGAGCACAGCGCGCACGTTGACCCGCAGCATCCGTTCCTCGGCGTCCACCGGAAGTTCCCAGAACACCCCGGACAGCCCGAAACCGGCGTTGTTCACCAGCATGTCGACGGGGCGGTCGTCGGCGCGGAGCCGGTCGGTGACCGCGTCGACACCCGAGTCGGTGGACAGGTCGGCGGGCAACACCTCGACCGTGACGCCGAACCTTTCTCCCAACTCGGCCGCGACGGTGTCCAACCGCTTCGCGTCGCGGGCGACCAGGACAAGGTCACTGCCCTG
>DATCXL010000712.1:0-5605 GCA_036565825.1 Mycobacteriales bacterium | reverse complement strand
TCGCCGTTCCGGGTGGGTTTCTCCGCGGCGTTGGGGGTGGGCATCGCCTACCTGCTCTACCGGGCCGTGGTCAACGCCCAGCACCAACTCGTGCTGGTCGTGGTGGCGGCGTTCCTGGCCATCGGCCTGAACCCCACCGTCAGCCGGCTCGAACGGATGGGATTACGACGCGGTTTCGCGGTGACCGTGGTGTTCCTGGCCACCGCCGGGTTCTTCACGCTGTTCGGCTCGGCCCTGCTCCCACCGATCATCGAACAGGTCACCAAACTCGCTGACTCGATCCCGAGCTACCTGCACGACCTGAGGACCAACGAGGCGATCAACAGGTTCGACCAGAAGTACCACGTGATCGAGAAGATCACCGACTACGTCGCGTCGAGCAACGTGGGTTCCACCGCGGCGGAAAGCGCGATCGAGGTGGGCAAGGCACTGGCCAGTGCGTTCTTCGACGTGTTGACCGTGCTCATCCTGATGCTCTACTTCCTGTCCTCGTTCAACAGCATCAAGCGCACCGCGTACCGGTTGATGCCACGGTCGCGGCGGGCCCGGGCGGCGCTGCTGGGTGACGAGATCCTCGGCCGGGTGGGCGGCTACCTGGCCGGCGCGTTCCTCATCGCGTTGATCGCCGGCACCTGCACCCTGGTCTGGCTCAGCGTCCTGGGCGTGCCCTACGCGCTGGCGCTCGCGTTGGTGGTCATGGTCACCGACGTGATCCCACTGGTGGGCGCCACCATCGGGGCGGTGGTGGTGACCACCATCGCGTTCTTCGTCTCACTGCCGATCGGCATCGCCACCGCGATCTTCTATCTGGTGTACCAGCAGGTCGAGAACTACCTGGTCTACCCGCGGGTGATGAAACGGTCGGTGGACGTCAACCCGGCCGCCGCGATCGTGGGGGTGCTGATCGGCGGGGCACTGCTGGGCATCGTCGGTGCGATGCTGGCGATCCCGTTGACCGCCGCGCTACAACTCATCCTGCGCGAGGTGGTCCTCCCCCGCCAGGACGCCGGTTAGCCCGGGCCAGATCCAGCAGAGCAGGTCAGTCCGGGGCCCGGCCTGGGGGCCACTCTTGGTCTGGACGGTTGGTTCAAGCTGTTTGCCGATCGTCCCCGCCGGCCGGGGGTTTGAGGAGACGAAGGGCACGGACCATCCCGATCACGTCACCAGCGTGTGTTTCTGAGGGGGGTGCGGGGTGGAGCGAAGCTCCCCCCGCAGAGGGCAACACAGCACCATGCCGCCTTTCGGCGTGACTCCGGAGCCGGGGCTTTGCCCCGGCGAGGGCCTGGAACCAACCACCTAGTCGGGCAGGATCTCGTCCAGGGCGGCCAGGTCGGCGGCTGACGGGTCCCACAGGCCGGCCAGTGCGTTCGCCCGGACCTGTTCGGGGGAGGTCGCGCCGGCGATCACCGAGGACACCGCCGGGCGGGCGGCCAGCCCACCGATGGCGACGTCCAGCATGGACACCCCCCGCTCCTGCGCGTAGGCGGTGATCGCATCCAGGGTGTCCCAGTCGGCCTCGGCGTGCATGGCGGGCCGACGGTCACCGATCCGGGTACCGGCCGCCGGCGGTTGGTCGCGCCGGAACTTGCCGGTGAGCAGGCCGCTGGCCAGCGGGAAGAACGGCAGGATGCCCACACCGTAGGACTCGCACGCGGGCACCAGCTCGGCCTCCACACCCCGGTGCAGCAGGTTGTAGTGGTTCTGCGCGCTGACGAACCGGGCACCGCCCGACGACCGGGCCACGAAGTCGGCCTCCACGACCTGCCAGCCGGCCAGGTTCGACGAACCGACGTAGCGCACCAACCCGTCGCGCACCAGTTCCTCCAGGGCGGCCAGCGTCTCCTCGATCGGAGTGATGCCGTCCGGCCGGTGGTACTGGTACAGGTCGATGTAGTCCGTGCCGAGCCGGCGCAGCGACGCCCGCACCGCCCGGCGGATGTAACGACGGGACCCCCGCGCGCCCCAGTCGGGGCCGTTCGCCCCCTCCATGTCCATGCCGAACTTGGTGGCGACCACCACGTCGGCGCGCCTGGCGCCCAGGGCCGCACCGAGCAGTTCCTCGGACTGACCGCGATGGCCACCGTAGGTGTCGGCCACGTCGAAGAGCGTCACGCCCTCCTCGATGGCCGCGTCGACCACGGCCTGGGTGCCCTCCGGCGACTCGGTCCGGGTACCCGGCCGGCCAAGGTTGTTACAACCCAGGCCCACCACGGACACGATCAGACCGGAGTCACCAAGCGGGCGGAAGCGCATGTCGGACATGGCCAGAACCCTAGCGCCGCGTACCACCACTCAGGACGCGGGGAGGGGTTCCCACAGGCCCGCGTCCTGTCCCTGTCTACTTCCTGCGTCTCGAAGAGAGGCCCATCAAAGTCGTCGTGAATGACGACCTGACCACGCCACACGCCGGGTTCACGATGCGGCGGCTCGGCGGGAAGCTCGTCGGAGTCGTCAGCCATGGTGATCCTGCCCCGCAGTCGTCCCGGCTCACGAGGAAATCGCGGCGGGGTTGGCGGAGGCAACGAGGCGAGCGACTGCCGTTCCTGTTGATCAGGATCCGTTCGCCCTGTTCGACCCGGGACAGCAGGGCGGGCAGGTTGGCGCTGACCTCGCCGATGTCGACCTCGGTCACTGACTCGTCCACCATAACGACAAGATAGGAGGCGTCAACAGAAGCTGCCGACGGCAAATTTCCATATCAGCACGTTGGTTCGATCGATTCGAATGTCAGCCGGCGGTGAGGCCGCCGTCCACCAACAGGGCGTGGCCGGTGAGGTAGGACGAGGCGTCCGAGGCGAGGAACACCGCCGCGCCCACCATCTCCTCGGCCCGCGCCCAGCGACCGAGCGGGATCTGGTCGGTGAGGCTCTTGGACGCGTCCGCGTCCTCCCACAGGTTGCGGTTCAGTTCGGTGGCCGTCCAGCCGGGACACAACGCGTTCACCCGGACGTTCGCCTGCCCCCACTCCATGGCCAGGGATCTGGTCAGCGAGATCACCGCCGACTTGGACGCACCATAGGGAGCGAGCATGGGAGTACCGCCCACTCCGGCCACGCTGGCCACATTGATGATCGAACCGGTCCGCCGTTCCAACAGGTGCGGCGCGGCGGCCTGCAACACGTGCACGATGGAATCGACGTTGAGCCGCATCACCTTCTCCCAGCCGGAGAAACGCATCTGCGTGAACGGCACCATGAACGACGTGCCACCGGCGTTGTTCACGATCACGTCGAGCCCGCCGAGCCCCTCCAGGGCGGCGGCCACCATGCCCTGTGCGGCGTCCCGGTCGGTCACGTCGGCGGCGATGGCCAGCGCGCGTCGACCCTCAGCAGTGACGTCGGCGCGCACCTGCTCCAGGTTCTGCACGCTGCGACTGTTCACCGCCACGTCGGCGCCCTGGCGGGCCAGTGCCACCGCGATCGCGCGCCCGATACCCCGGGACGCCCCGGTGACGAGCGCCTTCTTACCGGTCAGGTCGAACAGGGTCATCCGACTTCCTCGTCTCACTCGGATCACTCGGATTGGATAAGTGGTTCATCTTTCGAACAACCTACGCAACCTAACCACCGAGGCGGGCCCTACCGGACCACCCAGGCAAGGCGACCTAACCGTATCGGGGGGCGTTCCTGGAACGCTGCACGTTGGCTCGTCGGCGGTCGCGGGCGTTCCAGCAGGGCCGATGCCAGTGCCGCCGTTGTTCGAGCCCGTCACCCCCACCGATCGCGTCGGCCGGCCAGGTCACCAGGTGCGCAACGCCGGCCTGGATCTGCTGGTCACACCCCGGGCAGCGGTAGGCCTTGCCGGCCGCCGCGCCGGTGACCGGGCGGACGATCCAGTCGCCGTCGGCCCACTCTTGGACCCGCTGCGACACCGTGTCGCCGGCGTCGTGGTGGCCGTCACCGCGGGACGGTGTCCGACCGTTCCGGCGACGACGGTTGTGCCGAGGGCTCACCCGTTCAGGGTATTGCGGCATGATCCCTGACCAGGTACCGGTCAGGGACCATGCCCGCCGGGACGGCGACGCGTTACCGATGTTCGCCGCTCGGTGACGGGAGTGGGATGCGGACAACCGGCGACGCGGACCAGTAGTCCGTATCCGCGATCAGGGGCTGGTTGTGTGCGTTACCCGAAGGTTAATGCCGTGGCCACCTGATCACTGCCGGTCACTGCCGGTGCAGTCACCTGTCGCGGAGTTGTCGAATGACCCAGAGACCACGGGATCTGTCCCAGGCCGGGCTTGCCGAGTTGACCCATTTCAGTGCTGACCTGATCTGTAAGGTGGAGAAGGCGGTCCGTTGGCCACTGCGCGAGTTCACCGAGGCCTGCGACGCCGCGCTGGACACCGGCGGGGCGCTGGGCCGGCTGTGGCCGTGGGTGGAAACCGAACACCAGAAGGCACTGGAGGAGTCCGCCAACGCCAGCCATGCGGACAGCGCCCCGGTCCATCCGGACGCCGTGGGCGGCGCGATGAACGCGGCACATCTGCCACCGGCCAGACGCCGTTTTCTGTCCCATACTGGGCGTGGTAACCGCACCAGGTCCGGCCGGTGGGGCAGTAGTCGCTGGCCGGCGACCGCGCACAGTTGGCCGGGCTGGTCGGGGGGTGCGCCACCGAGCCTGGAGGAGCAACTTCTGATGGCCGCTCACGAGTCCGCCGAGTTCTCCGACCACCCGTCCGACGTGGGAAAGGCAACCTTGGATCGGTTGCGGTCGGACGTCACCCGACTGGCCCGGTCGTTCGCCAACGCACCGCGGCTGGAGGTGTTCACCCAGGCCCGTTGGCTGCGTGACCGGACGTTCCAACTGCTCGACGGCCGGCAGCGGCGCACCGAGTTCCGCGACCTGCACTTCCTGGCCGGCGCCACCTGCGGAATGCTGGCCAACATCACCCAGGACTTCGGCTTCTACGATGCCGCCATGGCCCACGCCCGCACGGCATGGTTCTGCGCCGAACAGGCCGGTCACAACGGCCTGAAGGCGTGGATTCTCAGTCGACAGAGTCTGATCGCCTACAACGATGGTCGGCCTGCCGACGCGGCGCTCTACTCCGGCCGTGGTCAGGAATATGCACCCACCGGCACAATTGGCGTCTCACTGGTAGGGCTGGAGGCACGGGCAACCAGTCGCCTCGGCGACTCCGAGAGAACCCGAGCCGCTCTTGCCCGGTCCAGCGATGCCCGCGAGCGTGTGACGCCGGATGCGTTGGACGAGATGGGCGGCATCCTGTCCTTCTCCGTTCCCAAGCAGCACCACTACGACGCCGAGTCCTATCTCGGCATCGGAGAAACCGCTGCCGCCGTCGCCGAGGCAGAGTCCTGCGTCAGCGGATACCGCACCGGCCCGGAGGAACAGCACGCCTACGACAACGAGGCGTCGGCCTGGGTCAACGCGGCCACCGCGCACGTTCTCGACCGCGATCTGGATGCCGCCCGCGAGGCCGTCGAACCCGCGTTCGGCATCGCCCGCGAACTGCGCAACGACCCACTGAACCAGCGATTCCGCCGGTTGCACCGACACCTCACCGAGCCGGCCTTCGCCAACTCCGCACAGGCCACCGACCTGCGCGACCAGATCGAGGACTTCCTCGCCACCTCCACCCCACCCT
>DATCXL010000705.1:0-5747 GCA_036565825.1 Mycobacteriales bacterium | reverse complement strand
CGGATCAGTACACCGCGATCGCGGGCTCGCCGACACACCTCGAACCCGGTGCGCTCACCGGTGCCACGCACCTCGATACCGGTCATCGTGCCAACCCGACGGATCTCCACCACCGCATCGTGACCGGCCAGCGGAGCCAGCAGGTCGCCCAACCGATCGCCGACCCGTGCGGCCCGGGCGACCGTGGAGCGCTCGTGCATGAGCGCCAGGTTGGCCAGGGCGGCGGCGCAACACAGCGGGTTGGCGGTGAAGGTGTGGCCGTGGAAGAACGTGCGGCCCGATGAAGGTGAGCCGAGGAACGCCTCGTACACCCAGTCCCGGGCCAGCACCGCGGACAACGGCAGATAACCGGCGGTCAGTCGCTTGCCGCACACCAGCAGGTCCGGTGACACTTCGGCGTGGTCGGTCGCCCACCAGCGTCCGGTGGCGCCCAGCCCGGTGGCCACCTCGTCGGCGACCATGGCCGCTCCGTACGCGTCGCAGGCCCGGCGCACCCCGCGCAGGAAGTCCGCGTGGTGGGTGAGGATCCCGCCGGCCGCCTGCACCATCGGCTCCACCACGACCGCGCAGACCCGGTCGCCCTCGCGTTCCATCAAATCGTGCAACTCGGCCACCACCTCGGCGGCACGCTCGGCGCGGGTCTGCCCGGGCTTGAGCATGCCTGGGGAGGAGATCATCCGGGTTTCCAACAGGATCGGACGGTAGGTCGCGTGGAACAGGTCGATTCCACCGACGCTCACCGCACCCAGGGTGTCGCCGTGGTACCCCTCGGCGACGTGCACGAAGTAGGGCCGGTCCTCGCCGCGCTGGGCCGCGGCCTGGAATGCCATCTTGATCGCCGCCTCGGCGGCCGAGGACCCGTCCCCGGCGAAGAACGCCCTGGTCAGGCCCGCCGGCGCGATTCGGATCAGTTCCTCGGCCAGCCGGATGCCCGGCTCGTGGGTGAGACCCAGGAAGGTCGAGTGGTCGAGTCGGTCCAGTTGGTCGCGCAGTGCGGCATCGATGGCTGGTTCACGGTGCCCGTGCACGGTGACCCACAGCGAGGACACACCGTCCAGGTAGCGCCGGCCCTCGACGTCGAACAGGTACGAGCCCTCGGCGCGCTCGATCACGAGTGGACCGTCTGACGGCCACGCTGCGTGTTGGGTGAACGGGTGCCACACCGAGCGCAGGTCACGGGCGACAAGGTCCTGGGTACGTCGGTCGGTCACACTGCGGAAGTTTCGCACGTGTGCTGATCGCTGGGTGAGGCCGGTCGGCCCAGGCCGGTTCGGGCGAAGGTCACGCCGGGCGATGTGGCACCCTCGCTGGTGTGTCGACCCTGAGCGACCTGCTCGCCGAGCACACCACACTGACCCCCGCCGACGTCACGCACCTGCAACGGCTGGTGGGTGAGTGGCAACTGCTCGCGGACATCTCCTTCGCGGACCTGCTGTTGTGGGTACCGGTGAACGGCCGGTTCCTCTGCGTGGCGCAGGTGCGGCCAACCACCGGTCCCACCGCGCACCAGGACGACATGGTGGGGGCCGTGGCCGTCGGACAGGCCGCCTACGCCCTGGGCGTGTCCATGGCCGAGGAACGAATCTTCCGGGAGGCTGACCCAGACTGGCAGGAGGGCGTCCCGGTGCGCCGCGAGGCACTGCCGGTGCGATACCGGGAGCGCACCATCGCCCTGCTCGGCCGGGACACCAACCTCTCGCCGGCCCGCAGTCCCAGCCAGCTCGAACTGGCCTACCTGCACAGTGCCGCGGACCTGTGCCAGATGGTCGCCGACGGCACGTTCCCGCCGCCCGGCCAACAGATGGAGCCACACTCGGGTCCCCGGGCCGGAGACGGGTTGCTACGACTGGATGCCGACGGGGTGGTCGTCTACGCCAGCCCCAACGCGCTGTCGGCGTACCGCCGGATGGGGGTCGCCGGCAATCTGCTCGACACCACTCTGGCCACGCTGACCCGCTCGCTGGTCACCGACCCCTTCGACGGTGCGGAGATCGCCGATCGGATCAACCTGGCGCTGGCCGGCGAGGCGCCGCTACGGATGGAGATCGAGGCACGGGGCGCGGCGGTGCTGTTCAGGACGTTGCCACTGCGACCGCGCGGGGAGCCGCTGGGCGCGCTGGTGCTGCTTCGGGACATGACCGAGGTCCGCACCCGGGACCGTCAGTTGATGAGCAAGGATGCAACGATCAGGGAGATCCACCATCGGGTCAAGAACAACCTCCAGACCGTGGCGGCTCTGCTCCGCCTGCAGGCCCGCCGGATGGGTGTGCCCGAGGCGCGGGCCGCGCTGGAGGAGTCGGTACGCCGGGTGATCTCGATAGCCCTGGTGCACGAGACCCTGTCGTTGTCGCTTGACGAGCGGGTCGACTTCGACGGAATCGTGGACCGGCTGGTGGGCATGGTCGGCGAGGTCGCGGTGGCCGAGTCGAAGGTCACACTGTGCCGGGAGGGATCCTTCGGGGTGCTTCCGGCGGATGTGGCCACCCCGCTGGTGATGGTCCTCACCGAGCTGATGCAGAATGCGGTGGAACACGCGTACTCGCGTGGACAGTCTGGCGATGTGGCGGTCGTGGCAAACCGGACCGGTAAGTGGCTGGACGTGACGGTCCGGGACGACGGTCGTGGGCTACCGGAGGGCTTCCAGTTGGAGTCCAGCGACCGGCTCGGACTACAGATCGTGCGGACGCTGGTCGCGGCCGAGCTGCGCGGCAGCCTGGAACTGGTGCCACGGCTCACCGGCGGCACCGAGGCCGTCATCCGGGTACCAATGACCCGTCGGACGGAGTACTGAAAATCCGGACGTTCCAGAGGCGTGACTGACCAGTGACTGCTACGCTACACAGCGTGTTCAACCCCAGACGACCAGCGACCCGGCACCTGACAGGTGCCGGGTCACCGGGCGTACGGCCGAGAGGCTCAGGCCGTCCGGGCTCGGGTGCGGGCTCCGCGACGCTTGAGGGCGCGACGCTCGTCTTCGCTCATGCCGCCCCACACACCGGCATCCTGGCCGGTCTCCAGCGCCCAGCTGAGACATTCCTGCATCACGGGGCAGCGGCGACAGACAGCCTTCGCCTCGTCGATCTGCAGCAGGGCCGGACCCGTGTTCCCAATGGGAAAGAACAGCTCCGGGTCCTCGTCACGACAGAGCGCGCGGTGGCGCCAGTCCATGCTTCTACTCCTAGCTGGTTATGGGTGTGTGCGACCGCCGCCGGCGTGACATCGAGGCATGCAGCCCTGACACAGCGGACGCCGTAACGTTCGTTCCTGCTTGTGAATCATTTCACGAGGGAGACCGTTGTCAAGGGTATGGCGCGAACTAGGGCCCACTCGTGAGGCGCGTCACCGCCGATCAGCAGTGCGCGACCCGTCAAGGGTGACAGCCAGATCTCAGTCGCGCAATGACCTGATCGGGCGCCAATTGATCATCACCGGTTCCGGTGGTGTCCCGAACACCCGGTGACGGTGATCCGGTTTGTGTCGCGCCCCACTCAACCGATCAGGCGAGTACCCGCAGCACCCCGGGAGTCGAGCTGAACCGCACCTGACGTCGTTCACCCAGGTAGTCGCCGTCGACCTGAAGCGCCAACGGTCGGTCCGAGGTCAGCGTGAACTCGGTGACATCGTGCATGCGCAACAGGTGACGACCACGCAGCCGCGGCTCCTGCCGAAGCGTCTGGCCCAGGTAACCCAGAGTACGAAGCGTTCCCATCCGTTGTGGCGCGAACACGTCCAGGGCAGTGTCGAACGAGGCCTGCGGAGTAGGTCGTAGTGGACGGGTACCCAGGTAGGTCCACGGCGAGGTGTTGGACACGATCACGAAGTAGATACCCCGGTGCGGCTGTTCACCGGGCTGCTGAAACGTCACCGCCGGGCGTCGTCGGTCGGTACCGAGCAGGAAATGCGTGACCGCCGCACGCACATACCTGGCATGGGTGATGCCGTGCCCCTGTTGGCGGCGTCGTTCGATTCGCCGCACCACCTCGGCGTCGAATCCGAAACCCGCGGTGAAGGTGAACCACCGGTCGTTCGCCTGGCCAAGTCCGATTCGACGGCTACGTCCGGTGCGCAGGGCGTCGAGGATCTCCCCGGTCGCCTCGATCGGGTCATTCGGGATGCCCAGGGTGCGGGCGAACACATTCGTGGAACCGCCCGGCACCACCGCCAGCATTGGCAGGTTGGGCCCGGGACCGTCGGTGAGCAGGCCGTTGACCACCTCATTGACCGTGCCGTCGCCACCCTGGGCCACCACCAGGTCGATGCCCTCGCGAGCCGCGTGACAGGCCAACGCGGCAGCGTGCCCGCGGTTTCGGGTCTCGGTGACCTGCACGTCCATGTCGCTGGCCAGTGCCCGGGCGAGCACGTCACGCCCCTTGGGCGTGGTGGTGGTCGCCTTCGGGTTGACGACGAGTAGGGCGCGCATGGACGCGAGACTACCCAGGGGTAGGCTGCCGGCCGTGCCCCAGCCCGGCAGAACCGCTCCGTCGCCACGTCCGGTGCGCCTGGCCGCACTGGTGGCCGCAGCCGAGGGGCTGGCCCTGGTCGGACTGGCGTGTTTCTTCGTGGTGGAGTTGGTGGCGTCCACGCCCTCCGATGTCGACATCGTCCTGGCCACGGTCGTGTTCCAGCTTCTGGGCGGGGTGTTGCTCTTCCTCGTGGCGTGGGGGCTGTACCGGGTGCGGCGGTGGTCGCGGTCACCGTCGGTGGTGCTACAGCTGCTGTTCCTGCCGGTCGGCTACACGCTGACCTTTCAGGCCGGCCAGCCGTGGTGGGGTCTGCCCGTGCTTGCTCTGGCGGTCGTCGAGCTGTATCTGCTGTTCACCCCGGAGGCGCGTCAGGCGTTCGACCAGGGCTTCGGGTCCAGATAACCGGTGCCCAGACCGGCGCGGGCAGCTCGCCGAGTGGGTCTGGATGCTGCTGGAATGTGATCCCATGTGTTGCTGGGCTTCATGGCTTTGAGGGGGGTGTGGGGGTGGAGCGGAGTTCCCCCCACAGAGGGCAGCACAGCGCCGAGCCCCGTACCGCGGGACCCGTGCGGCGGGACCCCGGAGCCGGGGCTCGGCCCCGGCGAGGGCCTGGAACCAACCGTCTAGTCCTCGACCAGTAGCCGCTCGCGAAGCTGGCTGAGTGTCCGGGCCAGCAGTCGGGACACGTGCATCTGTGAGATACCCAGCTCGCTGGCGATCTGCGACTGCGTCATGTTGCCGAAGAAGCGGAGCAGCAGGATCCGCCGTTCGCGCTCGGGCAGGGTGTCGAGCAGCGGCTTGAGCGCCTCCCGGTACTCCACCCCTTCCAGAGCGTCGTCCTCCACACCCAGGGTGTCCGCCACCGACTGGCCACCCTCGTTGTCGTTGGCGTCCAGCGACAGCGCGGCATAGGCGTTCGCCGACTCCAGACCCTCGAGGACCGCCTCCTCGTCCACGCCGAGCTTGCCGGCCAACTCCGCCACGGTCGGGGACCGACCCAAACTCTGGGTCAGCTCGGCGGTTGCTGCGGACAACGACGCGCGCAGTTCCTGGAGTCGGCGGGGCACCCGGACGGTCCAACCCTTGTCCCGGAAGTGTCGCTTTATCTCTCCCACCACGGTGGGCGTCGCGTAGGTGGAGAACTCCACCCCCCGCTCCAGGTCGAACCGGTCGACCGCCTTGATCAGGCCGATCGTGCCGACCTGCACCAGGTCGTCGAGTGGTTCCCCTCGGCCGGAGAATCGACGGGCCAGGTACTCGACCAACGGCAGGTGCATCTCGACC
>DATCXL010000690.1:0-6709 GCA_036565825.1 Mycobacteriales bacterium | reverse complement strand
GTCAGACGGTGGTGTTCTGCCGACCCGGCGGGTCACGATGGCCAGCCCGAGTCCGGCCAGACCGGCGACGAGCCCGACGATGGCCAGAATGATCGCCACCGTGGACATCGTGTCCGTCGTGTCGGAGTCGACCGCGGCGGCCGGTGTGGTCGTGCTCTGGGTGGTCTTCTGGGTCGCCTTCTGGGTGGTCTGCGTGGCGCCCTGTCCGGCGGTCAGGGCGAGCACCGGGGCGGGGTTCTCCGGTTCGGCGCCGCTGGCGTCGGGGGTCTCGATCCAGGACGCCTGCGTACCGTCGCTGTAGGTCTGGATCGCCTTGAAGGTGACCTGGTCGGCCTTGGGTAACGGACCGACGGCGATGGTGAACAGGGCGAACTCACCGGGCCTGATACCGGTCGCGGCCGAGGCGGCCTTCCAGTCGATCGCGCTGGTCGCCTCCGTGATCGACGCACCATCCTCGCTGGTGGCTGGCGGGGACAACCTGGTCCTGGTGGCGGTGTAGGTCCACCCTGCCGGTGGATCGACCAGCACGAGCGTCATCGGTTCGTCGGTGGGCAGTTGCAGCTTGAACTCGGTCGTGGTCGCACTGTCGCTTTCGTTGGGCACCCGGAAGGTGACGGTGGCGACCTCTCCTCCGGGTTCTGCGTCCGGGGAACTCACCCCCACGTGCGCCGACGCGGGTGTGGCAAACACACCCACCGCCAACGCGGTGCCCCCCACTGCGAACGCGAGTCGTCTGGCCAGACGGGTCATGACAGTCTCCTGTTCCGGTGCTGTGTCGAAGTGGGCTCCCCACTCGCGATCGCCGGAACTCGGCGCGGACACCTCGAATCAGGGGCATGCGCGACCAGAGCCAGCCGCGCGGACGAGCACAGGTGTTTTCCACCCAACACACCCGCGGCCTGCCATCGGCGCGGTCGACGAGCCTCTCGCCACGCCTGGTCCGGTTCACACCGGTACTAGTCGATCACCACGACGCTCTGGTTCCCGTCCAGGGAAGCGGATCCACAAGGACTGTCCGCCCGCCCGGAGACAGGGCAGTACGGCGTACCAGCGACTCATGCACTGTCAGGCAACCCGACAGCGGATGGCCGTCTGGCTGTCCCAGCGGTCAGACGGCGCAGCCGTCCGGTCCGCAGACCTGGCCGCCGCCCACGACGGTCACGGTGGGCTGCTGGGTCTCCCAGGCACGGCGCAGGGTCTGCAGGATCACCTCGGCCGGGTGTGCGCCCGGGATCGCGAACCGCCCGTCGACGAGGAACATCGGCACGCCGCTCACACCGAGTCTGGCCGCCTCGGCCTCGTCGGCGCGAACCGCGTCGGCGTACGAGTCCGAATCGAGCACGCCACGCACGGCGGCTTGATCCAGTCCGGCGTCCACGGCCAACCGCTCGAGCACATCGTGGTCGCCGATGGCTTTACCCTCGCAGTGGTAGCCGCGCAGGAAGCGTTCCTTGACCCGCATCTGGAGACCGTTGTCCGCGGCCAGGTGCACCAGTCGGTGCGCGTCGAAGGAGTTGCCGGGCCGGGCCTGCTCCAGATGGAAGGTGAGACCAGCGTCGGCGGCCGCGCGCGACACCCGGTCGATCATCGCCTGGCCACCGGCCACGTTCGTGCCGTACTTGCGGGCCAGCATCGTGGCGTAGTCACCCTCCTTGACCGGCGGCGCACCCGGGTCCAGTTCGAAACTGCGCCACACAACGTCAACCTCGTCCGCGTGCTCGAACTCGGCGAGGGCCGCATCAAGATGCGCCTTGCCGATCGCACACCACGGACACACCACGTCTGACCAGATCTCGACTCGCATACCCACCGCAACCTCGCGTGGCGACCGCGCTATTCCGAGCGTCGGGAGACGTCGTCCGGCAGGCGCCTCAACTCGGCGTAGCGGTTCGCACCGCACGGCGACATCGCGCACGTTGGGTGACACCTCGGTGACGTAGGCGATCCGCCGTGCCCGACCGCGGTCGGAGACGGTCCCACGACTGGGCCGTCTCCACCAGCGACTACGCCGACCTACCCCTTGTGGCCGCAGGTGGGGAACCATATGCTCCGCCGTACCGATCAGTCGGTACAGCCTGGGAGCGAGTCTTGGACGTCACCGCACACGTGCCTACCTCCGCACACGTGCCGGCGCTCGTCAACGCGTCGCAGACCCAGCGTTCCCGGTGCTCGGTGGCATTACCTGCCCACACCCCCTACCGGGGGTGGGAGCGGACCGGCAAGGGAACCGGCGACGAGCCGGTCGCCATGACCGAGTCGCCGACCACTGACGAGGGCACAGACCTGCCCGACCTCATGGGCGCGGACGTCGGCGAGTGGGCCAGAGGGTGCGCAACGGCGCTCGATCCGGCCCGGCGGGCCACGACGACCGTGGCCAGGACCGTCGTGCCCCTGCCCGCGCAACCGCAACGTTGCGCCTCGCCGCGGGCGACCTCCACCTCGACGTCAGGCCGACGTGCGCGGCCGTGGCCCGGTGGTTCGCCGCCGGTGTCCGGGCCGGCGGTACCAGCGACAGGGCCGGCGCGCGCCAGGACCTGAGCGGTGGATCCCCACCGCTCCGTCAGGGAGAACGCAGTTCACCCTCCGCCCACCGCCATCCCCACAACGGGGTCAGTCGCGCGTCTGATGAAAGGGAAGACCAGTGCTAAGCCCTGAAGCCGAGAACGCCCTCCTCGCCCTGGACAAGGAGATCGGCGAAGGATGGTTCCGGCACGCCCGCGCGGCGCAGAGCGCGGATGATCTGCTGCACGTCATCATCGGTGACGGTGTCATGACGTCCAAGATCGACGGCTGGATACACGCGGCCACGATGACGACGCCCTTCCTGTTGAGATACGCCAGGGAGCAGGCGGTAGGCCTGGACCTGGAAAGGCTCACCGGTTGGGAGCCGCACAACAGCGCGACGCGTTACGCCCAGTGGCAGGTGGACTTTCACTGGAGGATCGACACCCGTACCTGGCAGTACCTGCTCTACACCAAGTTCATGCGCCGCTCCTACGAGGATGCCATCCGCACGATCGAGCTGCCCGCCGACCAGATCGACGAACTGCTGGGTGTGAACAACAGTTTCTGGGATGAGGTCGAGATTGCCTACGTGTACCGGATGGAGGTGATCGAGCGTTCCCGCGGCTTCGCAGACCATCCCGACCCGACGGCCGGCGCCAAGGATCACGGTTATGTGTACCGACGCCTGCTTCCCACACCCGACTACCGGTTCGACGAACTGAGGTTCGAACTGATCGAACCGGAACTGGGAGCCGGAACGGGCGCCACCACTCGCATTCCCAGGGCCTGGCCCAGGCTGTCGGCGATCGATATCTCCACGGACATGAGTGGAGCGAAGGCATGGCTTGACGACTCCCGGGCGGTCGGACTGGCAGACGCATGGCTTCGGGTCCGCCTGGGTGATCGGTGGGTACCCACCCGCATCAACGGATGGGAACTTGGCCTTGCCGAGACGACCACCTTCCTGCTCGGCGACGCCGAACTTGGAGCGCGGTCCGCCTCGCCCTCGGCCAGTCTCGAGGAGCGCGCGAAGGCCTTCGCAGCCGTCCAACGTGAGTTCTGGCGGCGCCTGGATGGCGATCCCGAACAGTTGGCCCGACTGCTCGAAAGCCAACGGGCCGCCCTCGGCGTCATCCACTCCGCTGTCGACCCGGCCGCCATCGCGGCATTCATCACGGTCGCCGCGGCCGAGATTCGAAGTGTTGACGCCCCTGCCGAGGAAGAGCTGGTTGAGGCCCTCACCGACCTCATCCAGTTGACCCGACCACTCCACCCGAGGTTCGCACCGTTCGATCCGGTCGAACCGCTGCCATGGCAGACCAGGAATCCCGAGAGGCACATGGCTCGGATGCGGCGACTCGGGTACACCGTCTGATGACCGCCCACGACATCCCGGAAGTCCCCGACGAGGTATCTGGTTTTCTTCGAACCGCCTCAGAGGAGATCGGCTCACGGCTGGGCTCGTTGAGCCGGACGATCAGGCCACACCTCGGACTCGAACTCACCCACACGAATGATCCACACGTACGTCAACTGCACGACAACGGCGCGCACTTCAACTGGCTGGCATTCTCCTTCGACCGGATACCGATGTGGGATCTGCACGTCGGACTCGTCATCGGAGGTCCCGAAGAAGTTCACGTCGGCGTCCACGTGCTCGACGAGGCGGACGAGCCCGTTCGTGCGGTGGCCCACACCGTGGGATCGGCCTGGTCGACAAGGCGCTTCAGTGAAAGCGTACACGAATATCAGTACAACCGTGCCTATGTGATCACGAGGTCCGCGGACAATGCCGACATCTGGGCGGCTGCCGCGTCTCTGTGCCGTTCCCTGAACACAGAACTGCACGCGGGGGAACCCACAATCGGTCAAAGAGAGGATGCGCAATGAAGAACAGCGCCCGAACCCGCGTCGGCCCGAAACTCGGGGCTTTCGTGGCGGCATCGGCCCTCGTTCTGACGGGCTGTGGTTCGGCCACGTCCGGTAACGGGGACAAGGACGCGGACATCGCCATTGGCGCGCTGGTTCCGCTGACCGGTGGTGGAGCCGAGTTCGGTCCGCGCATGGAGCGGGCAATCCGTATCGCCGTCGACGAGGTCAACTCCGCCGGCGGTGTCAACGGCAGCGATCTGAAGCTCTACGTCGAGGACGGGCAGACCGAGCCCGACGCAGCCGTCCGGGGTGCCCAGAAACTCATCAACGTGAACCGGGTCCACGCGCTCGTCGGCACCTGGTCGAGCGCCGTGACCCTCGCGGTGGCGCCACTGGCGATCCAGGCGAACGTCGTCCAGATGAACACCTCGGGCGCGAACGCGATCACCGACCTGAAGGACAACAACCTTGTCTGGAGGTTCCAACCGCCGGCAAGGCTGACCGGTTCGGCCGTCGCCAACGCCGCGATCCGCAACAACTGGAAGACCGCGGTCGCGATGGCTCGCAACGACCCGAGCGGCACGAGCACCGTCGAATCCTTCAAGAAGGACTACGAGAAGTTGGGCGGAAAGGTGATCAAGACAATCACCTACGCGCCCAACCAGTCCAGCTACTCCACCGAGGTGCGTGACGCCCTCGCCGGGGGCGCCGACTTCGTCTTCAACAGCACCTACGCGCCCGAGTTGGCCGTGATGGTCAAGGAGGCGGCCGCGTCGTCGAGCGATGTCCCGTGGCTGGCGCCGGGTTGGGCCGTGAACAAGGCCTTCATCGGTGCGGTGGGCGGGTCAACCGCGGACGGTACGTACGCGGTTGACAGCGCACCCAACGTCGAGGGTCAGGCCTACCAGACCTTCCAGAAGAACTACCAGGCGAAGTACGACAGTGACCTGGACCCGAGCGACACCTACGTGTTCAGTTCCTACGACATGATTGTCGTCCTTGCCCTGGCGATGACCGACTGCTCGTGTCAGTCGGGCCCGAAGTTGACCGACTCGATCGCGAAGGTCACGTCCCCGTCCGGAACCGAGGTGACGAGTTTCGCGGACGGAATCAAGGCGCTGAAGGCAGGACAGGACATCGACTACCAGGGCGCGTCGAGCAACCTCGACTTCGACACGAACGGCGACCAGGTCCCGTCGTTCGGAACCTATGTCGTCGATTCCGGCAAGGTCACCCTGAAGGACTCCTACCAACTCAAGTAGGCGCGACCGGAGGTACCCAGAGGTGGGAGGTAGGAGGCACCGGTGATCAACATGCTTCAGCATGCTCTGGACGGGTTGCTGGAAGGAGGTCTAATCGCTCTCGCGGCGATCGGTATCTCAATCGTCTACGCCGTCCAGAGGTTCGCCAACGTGGCGCAGGCAGGCCTGATGTCGGTCGGTGCCTACTCCGCCTACCTCTTCGCCGCGGTTGGTGTTGGCCTGGCGATCTCGGTCGTCCTTGGCATCGCGATGACCGCGGCGGTCGCGGTCCTGGTGTATCTGTTCGCCTTCCGGGCGCTGAGCCGCGGTCCACGCGTGACCCTGCTGATCGCCTCGATAGGTGCGGATCTCATCCTGCGAAACCTCATCAGCGCCTTCTACGGCACCGACATCCGTGGCTACACGCTCACGCTGCCCAAGCACATCGATCTGGGTGGCCTCCAGATCGATGTGCTTGGCGTCGCCCTGTTCACCGCATCACTTCTGGTGATGGCCCTCATCTGGCTGATTCTGACGCGTACCTCGGTCGGTCGCGACATGAGGGCCGTCGCGGACCTGCCGGACCTGGCCAGACTGGTGGGGATATCGCAGACGCGGGTCCACGTCTATGCGTGGACCATGGTCGGAAGCACCGCAGCGGTCGCCGGCATCGCCATCGCGCTCAAGAGTTCTCTCACACCGGATCTTGGTTGGCACGCCCTCCTCGCGGCATTCGCCGCGGCGATCCTGGGAGGCCTTGGTAACATCCGCGGTGCGGCCCTCGGCGGGCTCCTCATGGGCGTCGCGATGGCACTGTCCACCATCTGGCTCAGCCCAACCTACAAACCCGCGCTTGCCTTCGCCGTCATGACGGTGGCCCTTCTTGTCCGACCGTACGGCCTGCTTGGAAGGTCGGTCAGGGTATGAGCACCTACCTGCCGGCGATTCTGGTCATCGCACTGCTCTACGGTCTGCTCGGGATCTCACTGAATCTTGAGTGGGGGCACACCGGTATCATCAACTTCGGGCACGTGGCGTTCTTCGCCACGGGGGCCTACACGACCTCTCTGTTGACCACACGAACATCCGCG
>DATCXL010000684.1:0-5026 GCA_036565825.1 Mycobacteriales bacterium | reverse complement strand
TCGTCCGGCCGGCTGCGCCGGGAACTCGGCGCGCTGCCCCCCGGCGACCTGCGTATGGCGATCGCCGCGTTGGCCGGTTCCGACCCGACCGGGCGGATCTGGGCTGACCTGGTCCAGCACCGCTTTGGTGGGCACGGGGCGCTGGCTGGGCACGCGGTCGGCAACCTGATGATCACCGGGCTGGCCGAGATGCTCGACGACACGGTGGCCGCGTTGGACTTCGTCGCGCGGACGGTGGGCGCGGTTGGTCGGGTGCTACCGGTCAGCACCGTGCCGTTGCGGATCGAGGCCGACGTCCTGGGCGTCGACAAGGACGACCCGGGCCGGGTCCGTCGGATCCGCGGTCAGGTGGCGGTGGCCACCACGCCGGGCAGGGTGGTGTCGGTGTCACTGGCACCGTTGGAGCCGCCGGCCTGTCCGGCCGCGGTCGATGCCGTCCGGGATGCCGACGTGGTGGTGCTCGGTCCTGGTTCGTGGTTCACCAGTGTGCTGCCGCACGTGCTGGTTCCCGAGCTGTTGGACGCACTGCTGGCGACCTCCGCGCACCGGGTGGTCGTCCTCAACCTGGCACCGCAACCAGGCGAGACCGACGGCTTCTCACCGGAGGAACACCTACGCGTGCTGTTCGAGCACGCACCGGAACTTCGTGTCGACACGGTGATCGCCGATGTCGACTCGGTGGTGGACACCGATGCACTGGTGTCCACGGTCACATCGCTCGGAGCGACGCTGGTGCTCGCACCCGTCGCCGCCGACGACGGCAGCCCGCGCCACGACCCAGCGCGGTTCGCCGATGCGCTCGCGCGCGTCTCCGGACTGGGCTGGAGTTGGGCTCCGGCTGGAAGTACTACACACGGGGAGGCACACGAATGGCGATGACGCCGGCGGTGAAAGACGAGCTCAGCCGCCTCACGGTAAGCAAGACCTGCTGCCGCAGGTCGGAGATAGCGGCCCTGCTGCGGTTCGCCGGAGGGCTGCACATCGTAGGCGGGCGAGTGGTGGTGGAGGCGGAGTTGGACACCGGTTCGGTGGCGCGCAGACTGCGCCGTGACATCGGCGAGGTCTACGGCCACACCACCGACGTGCATGTGCTCGCCGGGGGCGGCATCCGCAAGGGCAACCGCTACGTGTTGCGGGTGAGTCGGGACGGTGAGGGGCTGGCCCGACAGACCGGTCTGCTCGACATGCGGGGCCGACCGGTGCGGGGCCTTCCGCCGCAGATCGTGTCCGGTGGGGTGTGCGACGCCGAGGCGGCCTGGCGGGGTGCGTTCCTCGCCCACGGCTCGCTGACCGAGCCGGGTCGGTCCTCCTCGTTGGAGGTCACCTGCCCCGGTCCGGAGGCCGCGCTCGCGCTGGTGGGAGCGGCACGGAGACTGGGCATCGGAGCCAAGGCGCGTGAGGTACGTGGGATCGACCGGGTGGTAGTACGCGACGGTGACGCGATCGGCGCGATGCTGACCCGACTCGGTGCGCACGAGAGCGTGCTGGCCTGGGAGGAGCGGCGGATGCGTCGCGAGGTCCGGGCCACGGCCAACCGGCTGGCCAACTTCGACGACGCGAACCTGCGCCGTTCGGCCAGGGCGGCGGTGGCCGCGGGCGCCAGGGTGCGGCGGGCGATGGAGATCCTGGGCGAGGACGCTCCCGGACACCTGTTGGCCGCGGGCCGGCTGCGGGTCGAACACCGCCAGGCGTCGCTGGAGGAACTGGGCCAGCTCGCCGACCCGCCGATGACCAAGGACGCCGTCGCCGGGCGGATCCGACGGTTGCTGGCGCTGGCCGACAAGCGGGCGCACGAACTGGGTGTACCAGACACGGAGTCCTCGGTGACGCCGGAGATGCTCGCGCCCTGACCGGGCCGGACACGGCTTGAAAGATCCGGGGATCGCGTCGTCGGTGGCGGACGGTAACCGGAACGGAGCCGGTCCTCGTTCCGCCCCGGGCGTGAAGGCGAGTGTCACCGGTGCGGACCGTCGGGCAGAACCCGCCCGCCCCCCTTGGCCAACGTCCGTTCACACGGACTAGGGTCGGAATGGAAGAGCTGTTTGGACTGGGTAGCTGGCCCCGTTGGATCCGTTTCCCGTCGATCCGGCGGGCGTAGCACAAGGAGATCTGCGTGACCATCCGTGTCGGTGTGAACGGTTTCGGTCGTATTGGCCGTAACTTCTGGCGAGCGGTCACGGCCAGTGGCCGAGACATCGAGATCGTCGCCGCCAACGACCTCGGCGACGTGGCGACCATGGCGCACCTGCTCAAGTACGACACCGTGCTGGGCACACTGGCCGAGGATGTCCGGGTCACCAGTGACGGCATCCAGGTCGGTGACAACACCATCAAGATCCTCGCCGAGCGGGATCCCGGCAACCTGCCCTGGGCATCCCTCGGGGTGGACATCGTGATCGAGTCCACCGGGCTGTTCACCTCCGCGGAGGGTGCCCGCAAGCACGTCGACAACGGTGGCGCGAAGAAGGTCATCATCTCGGCCCCGGCAAAGGGCGAGGACCTGACCCTGGTGATGGGCGTCAACGACTCCGCGTACGACGGGTCGCAGACGATCATCTCCAACGCGTCCTGCACCACCAACTGCCTGGCCCCACTGGCCAAGGTGCTGCACGACAACTTCGGTATCAGGCACGGTCTGATGACCACGGTGCACGCCTACACCCAGGACCAGAACCTGCAGGACGGACCGCACAAGGACCTGCGCCGGGCGCGTGCCGCGGCGGTCAACATCGTGCCGACAAGCACGGGGGCGGCCCGGGCGATCGGCCTGGTCCTGCCAGAACTGCAGGGCAAGCTCGACGGTTACGCGCTGCGGGTACCGGTGCCGACCGGCTCGGCCACCGACCTGACCGTGACCGTCTCCCGCGAGGTCAGCGCCGATGAGGTGAAGGCCGCGTACCGCACCGCCGCCGAAGGCCCGTTGCGGGGATACCTGCGCTACACCGAGGACCCGATCGTCTCCAGTGACATCGTGCGGGACCCGGCGTCCTGCATCTTCGACGCAGGGTTGACCAAGGCGATCGGCGACGAGGTCAAGGTTGTCGGGTGGTACGACAACGAGTGGGGTTACTCCAACCGTCTGGTGGACCTGACCGCGCTCGTCGGCAGCACACTGTAGGCCCTCATGAAGACGGTGGACGACCTCCTCACGGAGGGGGTGAGGGGTCTACACGTCCTGGTGCGCTCCGACCTGAACGTCCCGATCGACAACGGCCGGATCACCGACGATGGCCGGATCCGGGCCAGTGTTCCGGTGATCGGGGCGTTGTCAAAGGCCGGGGCCAGGGTGGTGGTCTGCGCACACCTCGGCCGCCCCAGGGGGGTGGCCGACCCGAGGTTCTCGTTGGCGCCGGTGGCCGCACGGTTGTCCGAGCTGCTTGGCCGACATGTCGCCCTCGCCGGCGACGTGGCCGGTCCGAACGCGCTGGAGGCCGTTGACGCACTGACCGACGGTGGTGTGGTCCTGCTGGAGAACGTTCGGTTCGAGTCGGCCGAGACCAGTCGAGACGACGCCGAGCGTGGCCGGTTCGCCGACCGGTTGGCCGAGTTGGCCGACCGGTACGTCGACGACGCCTTCGGCGCGGTGCACCGCAGGCACGCCAGCGTGTACGACATCGCGCAGCGGCTGCCGGGTTACGCCGGAACGCTGGTACTGCGGGAGTTGTCCGTGTTGCGCGGCCTCACCGGGTCGCCGGACCGGCCCTACCTGGTGGTGCTCGGCGGTGCCAAGGTGTCCGACAAGTTGGCGGTGATCGAGGCACTGCTGCCCCGTGTCGACCGGTTGCTTGTCGGTGGTGCGATGTGTTTCACCTTCCTTGCCGCGCAGGGCCGTTCGGTGGGTTCCTCGCGAGTCGAACCCGACATGGTGGACACCTGCGTGGACCTGTTGCGGCGAGCCGGCGACAGCCTGCTGCTTCCGGTCGACGTCGTGGTCGGTGACGAGTTGTCGGCTGACACCGAGAGCGAGGTGGTCGAGGCCGCCGCGATCCCGGATGGCCGGATGGGCCTGGACATCGGTCCGAGAACCGTGGCGGAGTTCGCGACGGTGCTGTCCGGCGCGCACACCGTCTTCTGGAACGGGCCGATGGGGGTGTTCGAGATTCCGGCGTTCGCCTCGGGTACCAGAGGGGTCGCGGCAGCCATCGCCTCGGTCCGCGGCCTGACGGTGGTCGGCGGAGGTGACTCCGCGGCGGCGGTGCGTCAGCTCGGCATCGACGAGTCGGCGTTCGGTCACATCTCGACAGGGGGCGGGGCGTCCCTGGAGTTCCTGGAGGGAAGAACCCTTCCGGGGCTTGCCGTACTCGACGAGGACGCGGGCCGCCGGTAGCACCCGGGGCCGTGGCCGGCGGATCCGCCGGTGCGTTCGCACACAACTGGAGGGCTGCGTGTCCAAGGCGCCTGCCCGGCGGCGTCTGATCGCCGGCAACTGGAAGATGAACCTCAACCACCTCGAAGCCATCGCGTTGGTGCAGAAGGTCGCGTTCAGCCTCAAGGAGACCGAACTCGATGCGGTCGAGGTGGTGGTGCTGCCCCCGTTCGTGTCGCTGCGCAGTGTGCAGACCCTCGTCGACGGCGACAGGTTGCTGCTCGGGTACGGCGCACAGGACCTGTCGCCGCACTCCTCGGGTGCCTACACCGGGGACATCAGCGGACAGATGCTCGCCAAACTGGGCTGTGGGTACGTCGTGGTGGGTCACTCCGAACGCCGTACGTACCACCACGAAGATGATGTGACGGTCAACGCCAAGATCAGGGCCGCCTACCAGTTCGAACTGACACCGATCCTTTGCGTGGGTGAACCGCTGGAGGTGCGCCAGGCGGGTGAACAGTCCCGGTACGTCCTGGACCAACTCGACCACGCGTTGAAGGCGGTCAAGCCCGAACAGGCGCGCACCCTGGTGGTCGCCTACGAACCGCTGTGGGCCATCGGTACCGGCAGGGTGGCCACTCCCGAAGACGCCCAACAGGTGTGCGCGCTGGTCCGGGCCCGACTGGCGGAACGTTTCGACGGCCAGCTCGCCGACGG
>DATCXL010000682.1:0-3404 GCA_036565825.1 Mycobacteriales bacterium | reverse complement strand
TGGCCGCGCGGCGGCCGATCCGTGACCGCGATCCCCGTGCCGGCCGGCCGTGTCGCCGTTCCCGCCCTACTCGCGTTCCTCGCGCTCCTCGACGGCACGTTCGCCCGGGTTCCGTGCTGCCACCGGGCGCAACGCCCGCATCCGCCGGCGTGCCTACCACCTGCGTGCCGCCCGGCGCGGCCTCGCCACCAGCCTGGTGGGACTCGCCGCCACCACAGTTCTCACCGCGGTAGCCCTGGCGTTCACGGCACACGCCGGTCAGCGCTACGACGGACTCGTCCACGCGGGAACCAGGATGCTCGGGGTGCTTCTGCCGTTCGCGGGCGTGGTGGTGCTGTCACTCGCGGCGTACTTTCTCCTGCCGATGCGGGAGAGCGCGTTCGTGATCCTCATCGGCCTCGGGCCGTTCACCCTCCTCCGCAGGGCCGTGGTCGTGGGCGCGGCAGCATGGTCGGTCGTCGGCTCCACAGACTGGTTTGTGTGGGGTGGGACGATCGTGGCGGCAACCGGTGTGCTGGCCATCGAACCGTGGGTCCACCGCTGCTGGTACCGCACACCGATCTAACTGGTTGGTTCCAGGCCCTCGCCGAGGCGGAGCCCCGGCTCCAGGGTCCCGTCGTAGGGGGGATGGTGCTGTGTTGTCTTCTGTGGGGGAGCTTCGCTCCACCCCACGCCCCTCAAACCCCCTGGCCCGCGGGGACGATCAGCAGACAGCCTGGAATCAACCGTCCAGGCGGCGGGATCGAGGAGCACTAGCCTGACGACCGCGACGAACGTAGAACCGACCACCCCTCCGGCAGTGTCGGAACGCAAAAGAGAGTGTCCAGACTGGGCGGCGAACTGCATGATGAGGTGGTGTATGACTGGCTGTCTCACCTGGGCGCGGAGGTCCCCTCGCCGCAGTTGGTCGCTGCCTGGTTGACCCTCGACACGCTGCCCACCGAGCGAGTTCCTGGGCCGCACACTGGCTCGCGGCCGGACACGGCGGCGCAGTCCTCACCGAACTCGCCGGTCTCCACGGCGACGATCCACACGAGGTCCGCGACCTACTCGGGCCGGCCCTCGCCGAATGCGGTGCCACGACACCAGACACCGAGAACGCCGACCAAGCCCACCAACGAGCCGCCGCAATGACAGCCTTTACCGCGATCGCCAAACCCCAGATCGGCGGCAAGGTCAGCGAACGATGGGTGGTCGACAGGGTTGTTGAGATCACCCAGCCCTACTTCGACGACTCGATCACCAGCCTGCAGCTCGGACAACTGTTCAGCCTCGGCGACGAGTGGGACGGCTGCTGGGGGCGTACAGACGACCAACTACGCACAGTCGCCCAACAGGCGTGCATCGAGCAACTTCGAGCAGCCACGGCACCGCGGGCGAGACCGTGACGGACCGCACGCGCCTGGATCCCACCACCGACGCGGCGGCTGACAAGGCGCAGGGGCGACAGCGAGGCTGCGAGGGGCGGAGGTGACCATGCTCGAACTCCGCCGTCGCACGTCGGACGACATGAGTGCCTGTATTTGCGTTCTTGCCGAGGTGCACGAGGCGGATCACTACCCGGCGAACTGGCCAACACACCCAGGCCGGTGGTTGACCCCCGACGGCCTACTCGAAGCATGGGTCGCCGTGTCGGGCAGCACCATCGTGGGTCATGTGGTGCTTCAGGGCGGTGCCTGTGTCGAACCATCGCTGACAAGGGCTGTCGACGTGCTGCCCGACCGGCTGGCGTCCGTGTCACGGCTGTTCGTCGCTCCCAGCGTTCGAGGTCACGGAGTGGCCACGAAACTGCTCGCCGCGGCTGGCCGGTATGCCTCGGTTCGAGGACTGCGTCTCACACTCGACGTGGCTGAAAACTGCACGGCGGCGATCCGACTGTATGAGCAGGCCGGATGGAAACGAACAGTGAGCACCCCGGTCGAGTGGCTGATGACAAATGGCGAACCCGCACTCGTACATCACTATCTGAGTCCGCCCAACCCAACACCCTTCCCTCAAGATGGCCTCGGCGGCGACCATCAGGGTCATTGACGGCCATCACCGCACACACAATGCGTGGCACGTCAACAGCATTCACGGGTGTTCTCCAGGCGACGACATCGGCGGCGCGGTACCGGGCGCCCCGGGTACCGCGGCTAGTCTCCTGAGTGGCCCCAGAACGCTATCTCGGTGGGTTGACCGTCCACAAAGAGCGGCATGCAGCACGCACTCCACCGTGGGGTGAGGTCGGGTAGTGTCCCTTCCTCGACTGCGCGATCGAAATCCTCGGGCGTCGGCTTCTCGGTGCCGAGAAGTCGTCCCGCCTCGGTCGGGGTCAGTGGACGAACGGTACCGTAGTCGTCCGGATCCCCGGGCCCAACAACCTGGCACACGTCCAGGATGGTGTGGGTCCCACTTTCTTGTATGTCCTCGTCCTGCCACAACTCCTCGATCGACGCGTACCTCCGCCGATGGACACCGTCGTACTGCTCGTCATCGGCCCAGGAATAGCGATCGGCGAAGCTCAGCCTGTAACGCTGCCAAAGCGGCTGCGATGTCGCCATCGAACTCGGTGCGATAATCCCAACTCGAAGCTCCCACTGACCTATCCCCACCCTCTCGCCAAGCAGAGCCCTGCTGCCAACGGCTCCGACACGATTCGTTGGCCGACAACGTAGGGGCCACCACTGACAGAATCCCGGACGTCCGTCACCTTCGGTCGGCTGGTTCTTCTCGTGCCCGACCTCGAGGAGGCGTTGGCCTTCTACACCGGATCCCTCGGCTGCCACCTGCTGACCGACGCCACCGGCCCGGACGGATGCGTTTCGTCCACATGGGCTTCGACGGTGATGCGGAACAACCCGTCGGCTCATCCGTCGGTGGTTGGTCGCAGGATGGCCGGGTGCAGGGTCGTGGTCGTACCCCTGCGGTACAGCTCGGCCCACCCGCGTCCGGTCGCCCGTTCCTCTCCGGTGGGCACGACGAATCCGGGCGTGGAGAGCACCTTGCGGCGGAAGTTCGCCGCGTGCAGGGTCTGGCCCCACACCGCCTCGTAGACCCGCCGCAGGTCGGCGACGGTGAACGGCTCCTCCAGGAATGTGGCGGCCAGGTTGGTGTACTCCAGCTTTGCCCGGGCGCGCTCGACCGCGTCAGCGAGGATCTGGTCGTGGTCGAAGGCCAGCGCGGGCGCGCCGCTGGCCTCACCCTCCAGGTCCTCCACCGGCCAGAACCTGGCCTCGGCGGCGTCGGTACCCGCGACCGGCCGCGGCGGGTCAGGAATCAACGCCAGGTAGGCGACCGAAACCACCCGCATCCGCGGATCCCGCTCCGGTGTTCCGTAGCTGCGCAGCTGTTCCAGGTGCCCGGGTGCGGTGTGCGTTGCGGTGTGCAGGCCAGCCTCCTCGGCCAACTCCCGACGGGCCGCC
>DATCXL010000680.1:0-2921 GCA_036565825.1 Mycobacteriales bacterium | reverse complement strand
GGCGGCCCTCCGGCACGTTCAACTGGTACCGGGCGATGGCGTTCAACCTGCCGGAGATATCGAGTCGGCGCATGGTCACGGTCCCGACGCTGCTCCTCTGGAGCGACCGGGACGACGCGGTGGACCGCAGCGGCATCGTCGACAGCGCGAGATGGGTCACCGCGCCCTACCGCCTGGAGATCATCGAAGGCGCGTCACACTGGATTCCCGAACAACACCCCGAACTGGTTGCCAAACTCGTGCGAGCGCATGTGAGGGCGAATGCCGGGGACTGACAGCGACTTTCTCGACGTCTTCGCCGCTGACTCCTCGTTACGGATGCTGCACCGCAGGAACGTGCCGCCGGCCCTGCTGCTGGCCGCCGTCCCACTCACCCTCACCGTCGTTGTCGTGGCCGCGGCGTCCGCCGACCTGCTGGGAATGAGGCATCTGTCGACCGCGGTGTGCCAGGACTTCGCCGACCTCGTCTCGTCAACGAGACTCGCCTGCCGGAAGGAACCGGTCGCAGTCCAGCAGATGCCGCTGCTCCGAGACTGGCCGTCGCTGGCCTGCGCGATCATCGCCGCGCTCACGCCGTACCTGGTCTACCGGCAGTGGACCGGATTCCGTGACCTGGTACCCAGTCTCACCAGGTTCGACCTGGTCGGCTCCCGCCAGCCCGGAATCGACGGCGCGGCACGGTTCCGCGACGAGATCGCCGACGTCAACGCGTTCATCCGGCACAGGTCCTCCGTCTCGGTCCTTCCCGGGTTGGTCGCCGTGGTCGCGATGCTGGCGATAACCTTCGGCACCGGCCGATCGATATACCCGGCATTCGCCCCAGACGGGGTGAGTGGGTGGTCGGCCGACGTCGCCGACCGGTGGTGGGCGGACTCGGCGGCCAGTCCGGCTGGATTCGCCGCGTACTTCCTCATCGGATACATCGCCGTCTACTACCTCGTGCGGATGAACCTGGTCGGCGCAAGGATCGTGCTCGCGCTGTGGCGGGTCCGCATGACGGTGCGGTTCGGCATGGACGTCGACAACCGGGACGGGAACTACGGATGGGGTCCGGTACGCGAGATTCTGACCGCGACCTATCTGGCCATCGTGCTCGACGGCATCGGTCTGGTCGCGCTGCTGTTGGCGGTCGGAGCGTCAGGCGCCCTGCTCCTGCTGCCGGTCCTCGGGCAGTGGCTGATCCTTCTTCCGTTCTACGCGATTGTCCCCGTGGTCTCGGTCGTCAGGAACGTGCGGGAGTACAGGCGAATCGAGGCGGAACGGCTCACCGCACTTCTGTCCACCATCCCGGACACCGATCTGGCCGCTCGCGGACCGGTTATCCAACGGTTGGACCGCGTGCACCAGTTACCGTTGGTGCCATTTGGAAAATGGCGCGTCCTCGGCGGATGGTTCATGGGTTTCACCTCTGGCCTGTTGACCTTCGCCGGAATCGCATCCTCGATCTGGGGTGGGTGAGGTCACGTGCATTCGGCAGTCACGCGTACCAGAGCGTCGACAGAGTCAGTCGAGTCGGCGCTGCGCCAGTACAGCCGGTCCTGGGGACCAGTCGACTGGCGGTCCGACATCGAGGGCACCGGCGTTCCACCCGACCCCGGCCTGGCCACGGCGTTGCTCCTACTCGCGGCGATCGAGACAGACTCCAGAATCATCGCCCGGAAGATCAGGGCCGGCCGGGTCGACAACGACCCGTACCTGCACGAGTTCCTGATCATCTGGCAGGCCGAGGAGTCCGAACACGGTCGAGCGCTCCATCACCTCGCCCGACGTCACGGCGCGGTGGATCCGCAGCCCGCGCGGTCAAGACTCCGGCCGGGAGAAGTCGTCGGCATCAAGCTGATGGCGCACACCCTTCCCCTGTCGCTGAGATCCACCTACTGCACTCTGGGTGCCATCCAGGAGTTCGTGGCGTTGAAGACGTACCTGGCCGTGGCCCGAGCTGCCCACGACCCTGGCACCGTCGCGGTCCTGAGGAAGATAGCCGCGCAGGAGTCGCGGCACATGAAGTTCTATCTCACCGCGGCGCAGCACCTGCTCGACGGTCATCCGATGCGGCAACGAGTGGTGCGGACGCTGCTGTCGACCCTGTGGGCGCCGCCCGGTGTGGACCTGTTGGGCGAGCGGCGCTTCGTGCGGGTGTTCGGTTTCCTGCTGGACAACCAGACGTACGTGGACGAGGTCGTCGGCGTCGACTCGTTCCTTGGGCGACTGCCGGGCATGGGCGGCATGGAGCTCATGCGTCGGTGGCTCCAGCGGAACGGCGCGGCGCCGCGTGGCTGATCCGATCGACGCCACCATCCCACGAGCCTCGGACGGATGCCCCGGACACAGCACCGGTCCGGGCTCAGAAGAACTCGTCGAGCAGCCCCGAACTGTTCGGGCAGCGATGTCTCCACTCCGGTGGTCAGGTCCAACGAGGTCAACCGCCACATCCGGTTCGGTGTCCGTGACGCGTTCGGGGCCCGGTGTCCGGCGAACCTCGCTCCTGGGAGGTCCCAATCGTCGTCGGACCAATCCGTGCGAGGCTCACCCGACGACACCGACCTCGCCGACGGCAGTGACCCGTCACAGGGCTCCGGCGTCGCGCGCGGTCCAGACCGACGGGAACAACGGACGGAACCCGAAGTCGCGACGGGCCTGCCGGGTGGACACGATTCCGTGCCACGGGTCGACGTCGACGAACGGGCCCGAAGGGTGCTCGACGCCGGCGAGTTGGTGCAGTTCCACTGCGGAGATCGGTGCGTCGTCGGCGACGTTGTAGCTCCGCCCGGGTGGCGCAGGCGCGTCCACGGCCCGCAGCACCACCTGCGCCACGTCGGCATGGTGCACCAGTTGGAACCGCTGGTGCGCGGGCCAGCCGCCAGCCCAGCGCAGCGACTCGCGCAGGTGCGGATCGCCTTCGCCGTAGACGAACGCCAGCC
>DATCXL010000659.1:0-2505 GCA_036565825.1 Mycobacteriales bacterium | reverse complement strand
CTGGCTTCGGCCCGGATGACGTGGCCGCCGGAGAACAGATGTGGCGTGACCTGGCCGAGGGCCGACTGACGAGCCTCGGGTGAACGCTGTTGTTCTCGATCACACCGCACTGTCCGCACCTGGCCGAGGCCACCACCTCATCGCACGGATGATCGACGCAGCGCACTCTGACCTGAGTCGACACGGCGGTCTCAATCAGTGAGTGCATCAGCAGCCCTCGCCAGAGCTTGATCCAGCACCTCCGCCGGGGTCTTGAACGGCCTGGGTTGGGTCGGCGTCGAAGGAATCCCCGGCCAGTTCGGCCACGGGATCGCGGATGCTAGTGGTTCTGGGGGTGGGTGAGGTATCGCCTGCCGGTTGGGCTGGTCCAGCAGAATTGTCCGTTGGTTTGGGCGAGCCGCCATGTGGTGTGGTGCTTGAGCCGGTGATGGTGACGACACAGGGCACCCAGATTCCCGGCCGTGGTGGGGCCTTTCGGCCACGGGATCGTGTGGTCCAGGTCCGTGTGTTGTGCGGAGTGTTGGCAGCCGGGGAACCGGCATTTCCCGTCCCGTGCGCGGATGAAGTCATCGAGCGCGGCCGGTGGCCGGTAGGTGTGCCGGGAATGTCCGATCAGTGACCCGTCGATCGGGTCGGTGACCAGCCGCTTCCACACCCCGGTGGGATCCGCTGCGATCTTCCGGGCGAACGCGGCCGGGATCGGACCGTACCCGCCGAGGACTGCGGGCTTGTTGTCTGCTCCTGCGAGGGTGGTGGCGGCCACGGTGAGGTGTACCAACGGCCGCAACCCCTCGGATCCACCGGCCGCACCCGGGTTGTGACGCCCGAGGAGCAGGCCGACGAACGCATCGGCGCGCCGTTCGTCGGCACTCCGCTGGTCACCGGGCACCCGACTGTTCCGGGCGAGGTCATCAACCCGCCGGTAGACGGCGACCGCCTGCTCCGCGGGCAGGAACGCGACGAGTTCAGCCATCCCATCATCCATGGGCGTGAGGGTGACCCTACGGTCAGCGCGGGCCCGTTCATGCCGACGCTCGGCACCCTCAGGATCAGCCTGCAACACCGCGCGGCGAACCAAAGCCCGGACCTGCGAGGCGTTACGCCCCTGCGCGTGTTCCACCACGTGGCATGCGACTCGGGCTGCGGCCTCATCATCCAGCCGGTACGTGGCATCGGTGATCACCTTCGCCCGGTACAGGTCCAACACCCCCGTTTCCAGGGCGTGCAGGACCGCTGGGGTCCGGGTGGTCAACTCCACGGCCTGGGCAACCCGGTTCTCCGCCGCCCGCCGAGACACCGACAGGACCAGACCGATCTCGTCGGCGACGAACTCCCCGAACGGACGACCGGGAGTGGCCGGCCGGCGTTGGGTGAACTCGGCCATCGCCCTGGCCTGCACCGCATGCGCGGCGGCGATGACCCGTTCCATGTCGCCGAGCACGGCCAACAACGAATCGTCATCCACACCAGACGTGTCAAAACCCGAGAGCAATTCGGCGACCACGGCAGGATCAAACCGTATAATCGGAAGCCCGTCATCCGGCTCCTCACCAACACCACAGTCGGCGTCACGGGAAACAGCATCGGCCAGGGTTTCCATGCCACCAATTCTATCTCCATAATCCCGGCACTTGATCACCCGTAAGAGTGAATTCAACCAGGGCCACCGAGGCGCGGGGAAAATGTGGAGCCGGGAACTTTCAAACACAATCGGATTCATCGAGTGACGGCCATCTGATTGCCGACACGGAACACGTCCATCGCGAGCCAACCGGTGTCACTGGCTTGCGCCTGGCTTGACCGCCGAGCCATATCATCAGACACGGCGCTCAACGTTGGTGGTTACACCCATCTGTCCGTGGCTTCCATACTGAGGACCTGTTAGATGGCGCTGTCCAGCATGGGAGTGGACCGCGGATGAGTTCGTCGGAGACCTCTGCGTACTGCGCGACCACGGCGGGGTCGTCGGTGAGCAGCACGTCCTCCGGCGTCGCCGTGCTCAGGTCGTACACCAACGCCGTGACACGTCGGCCATCGAAGAGTACGTAATCGGAGATTCCCGTCTCGAAGAACAGATCGCTGATCTGTTCGGCGTCGACGAATCGGATATCCTCCCCGCACTCGATGTCGGCCAGGTAGGCGGGAATCTCGTAGTGGACCAGGCACGGGCTCAACGGCAGCTCGCAGATCCGGACGCGGATCATCTCGACACCGACCGCCGGGCGTGCGAGTAGACGTCGGCCTGACCTCGGACCCTCTCCTGGACGAGCCGCAGGGCCGGGAACCTACTGGCTCCAGCCTCGGCGTTCGGGGTTCACGGTGGGGCACCTCAGGGCCTGTCGGTCACTACTCTTACTCCTCTGCGGCCCGCAGCAGACGCGGGCGAAGGGCCGGCACCAGCGATGAGCGAGGGGAACCCCGATGTTCGTTCTGCACGGAACCTGGCAGGGCGATCGCCTGTGCGTATGGGCGGAGGACTCCACGCTGCCGGCCGCCACCCGGAAC
>DATCXL010000652.1:0-2324 GCA_036565825.1 Mycobacteriales bacterium | reverse complement strand
CCACGATGCGGCACTGTGCGGTGATCCTGCGACGGCGAGCCGACGCCACCCGGGACTCGTACGTCCGAGCAACGCGCTTGCCCCACTTCCGCGACATCGCGGTGATCCTGACCGTGGCGTGGTCACTTCTCCAGAAATGCGTCTCGTCAACGGCGGTGGTCACGACCATCTCGGTCGCGGGGTGTCCCTGTATGACGTGGTTCACCCATGCCCTTGTAGGCATCGACACGCAGATCCGGGAATTGGCCAAGTTCTGCGCCAACTGCTGAGAGGCGCGGGCAGCGGACTCCAGGAATGCACTGGCAGTCGCGTACGTCAACCTGTCGACTTCCCGCATCGGCTGCTCGAATGCGCTGGCAATCACGGACGCCGGCAGAGCCATTCCGATGATGTGACGAAGACCCGACATCGTCCCCAGCCTTGTCGGGTGGCCATCGTCGACCCATCCCCTGTCGGCCTGGACCCGGTCGGCGTCGGGTGTCCAGCGCATCGCGTCACTACTGGTGCCGTAGTCGCGTAGGGCACCGTCGATGGTGTCGAGTAGGGCATCGACAGCGTCACGGTCCACTTCGGATTCCTTTCCCTGTCGGGCGTCTGGTGAGGACTGGTACCTGTGCATGGTCGCACGGGCGGTATCCACGCCCCGGTGACGAGCCCCGGCAGATCGGTTCGCACCACCCCCTTGACAGATTATGGGGTACCCAATAATCTTGTGGTTGTCAGCAAGTCCCCCTCGCAACACGGAGGCCGACATGGCACTGAACATCACCCCCGACATGATCGCCGACCTGCACGACGCCGGGCTGCGCACGTCGCGCGCCGACCAGACCGGCATCGTCCTCGGATCCGACGGCTGGGAAACCGCCGTGTGGACCGGGGCCGGGCCCGACACCGGGCTGGTGGCCCTCACCGCCGCCGACATCTACGGGTGGCTCGACGGAACCGACCTGGACGACGACGCCGTTGCGGCGTTGACAGTCCCGTCCGAAACGCAGGCCACGGACTACCGCATCCTGTCGGAGACCGGATCCGCCAAGGACCCCGGCGACGTCACCTGGCAGGTGTGCGTCGGTGACGCCACCTCGGTCTCCTGGACCGACGCGTTCTGGTTCGACATGGACAAGGCCCGGGAACTGGTGGCCGAACCGGCCGGACTGTACGAGGACAAGGGCAGGGCGTCGTCCCTGTGGATCACCGCCGAGGGCACGTACCTGATCCGTACCCAGTCCAAGTGGGTCGGCGAACCCGACGACCAGTGGCTGAAGGCCAGCATGACCGAGGCCGTGGAGTTCGTGTACGGATCGGACCAGGACCTGGTGGTCGACGAACTGCCGCCGGTGCTGTCGGCGGCCCGGCACGCCGCCGGGCTGGTCGCCGAGTTGGCCCCGCCGCAGGTCGGGCGGAACTCCGACCCGGACGTGGACACCGCCATCGCACGCAGGCACGCCGGCGAGGCGGCCGAGGTCGTGCACGCGGCCAAGGTTCTCGCCGAGTTGGTGCGGACCCAGGTTCTGTCGGACCTGCGGGACACCCGGGGCCGGGCGGCGTGGATCGTGGTCCGCGCCCACGACGGGGACCGCAACGCCGCCGCCGAACAGTTGGGCATGTCCTACCCGACCCTGTCGGGTCTGCTGTAGCACCCCAGCCGGGCCCGGTCCTGCCCCGCGCGCAGACCGGGCCCGACCCATTCCCCCTACTACGCAAGGAGTTGCGATGGAACACGCCCACGACAACCCCGACACCCACGATGACCCCGGCCCCCAGACCGAAGGCCGGCCGCTGGCCGAATGGTGGCTGGCCGTCGACCTGGGCAACCCCGGGACGCTGCCGAACACGGTTCCGTCCTGGGCCCGGCCGACCACCGCCGGGTACAGGTCCGCGGTCGCGCTGATCGGCATGGCCATCAACGCCACCGGAGGCGACTACGCCCTGCGCGGCGAATACAACAAGATCGCATCGGCGAAGACCGCCAACTACGGCAACCACGTGTACAACCCCACGTCAGGCGCGGCAGCGGTCAAGGTCGGAATGATGCTGTTCGCCGGCCGGCTGGCCGCCCGCACCGTGTCCGAAGCGGTGAAGGCGGACGACGAAACCTGTGAGGATGTCGAACTCCAGCATGCGGTCGGCCGGGTCATCGGCGGGCTGTGGCCCGAGTGGATGCCCGCCCCACCCAACCCCAAGGCATTCCAGGCCGGCATGGCGTTACGTAGGTGTCTGTCCGCGCGCGGATACCAGCGAGAACCACACCCGGGCTTGGTGGATCTGGCCCGTGCCGGGACGGTGCAGGCCGGCCAGTACCCGGCCGCGTTACACCATCTGAT
>DATCXL010000638.1:0-5107 GCA_036565825.1 Mycobacteriales bacterium | reverse complement strand
GGGCGAACTCGGCGGCGTGCGCCGGTCGCCCGTCGTAGTAGGCGACCGTGCTCTGCTTGCAGCGAATCCAGGCGGCCAGGCCGGGATGGCCGGCCTCCTTCGCACACAGCAGGCCGGTCCGGGTGTGCGCCATCGCGGCGTCCATGTACCCAAGGTCCTCGGTGATGTCGGCGAGCATGCCGCAGGTGGCGCCGGCCAGGAAGTACAGGTCGCGGGACTGGCTTATCCGCTGCCGACCGTCGAGGAGTTGGAACGTGCGATCGCGCAGCCAGCGGGTCTGGGCGAACACGCTCAGGCGCGGCGCGTTGGCGAACGACCGGGACAGTCGGGTGATGTCCGAACGGAGCTGGTCGATGCTGGCCGGGCCGACGTTGGAGGGGTGGTCGGAGAACTCGGCGGATTCGTGTGCGGCCATGAACAACTGCTCCTCAAGGCTCAGCGGCCCGCCGGCCGGCCAACTCGGCCAACTCGGCCAGGGTGAACGGCTCGGCCAGCCCTGGCCGCTCGACCGGCCCGGCCGGGCCGGTGTGCCCGGGGTTGTCGGCCGTCGACGGGTGTCCCGGTATCTGGTTCTGGTGTTTGCGCGGGTACCACGTCCAGTATGCGACAGAAAGGCACTTTTGGACCCGGACGGACGTGCCTTGTCCGTGCCGCGCGGGCCGAAGTCCGGTTCGACGGGCTCGATGTCCGCATGGTTGGCCTGGTCGGCCTGTTCCAGGGCCTTCTGGTGTTCGGTTTCCACCCACGGCCACATCCGGGCCAAGGCCCCGCCGGTGTCCAGCGCGGCGTCGCAGGCCTCGGTCAGTTCGCGGTGCGGCCAGCGGATGGCCTTCTCCACCTTGCAGATCAGGTCAGCGCTGAAGTGGGCCAACTCGGCCAGTCCGGCCTGGGACAGTTCGCGCTTCATTCGCCAGTGCCGCAGTTCGGCGCCGAACAGGTCGAGCGCCGACCGGCCGGGATTCAGGTTGCGTGGTCGCTGGGTCATCCGACAACTCCCCGACGTGTGGTCGTCCGGCGAACCGGCCGGCGCCCGCGTTCACGAAGGTGACCACGGGCCGGTTCCCGGGTTCACGAAGGTGACCACAGGCGTTGCGGTCGTCACCGGTGGTGATCAGTCGTACCGACCATAACCCGCGGGTAGTCGGCATTTCGAGGAGGTTGATGGCGGATGTGGACAACGGTGTGCGGTTACCGGTTGTCCGCATGCTGCCCCTTTAGCGGGCGGGCTGGTATCGGTAGTGCGCCGGTGTGCCGGGGATGGCCGCTGCGGACGGCGAGGACGTTCGGACCCGCGGTTTTCAGGGTGTGCGGTCCTGGTTGCGATGCTGGATTCCGCTCGGATGGTGGGTGTGAATGGTGGCCCGGCGCGTCGAAGCGCCATCCCGGTGTAAGCATCCTGTAAGGACTGTCGTGTGAAGAGTGTGGGGATCCTTGACGAACGTGGCGCCGTCGGCCGTGCCGGTGGTTGTGCTGGTGGTTCTGCCGGTGGCTGTGGTCCTGGCGGCGCCGAGGCCGAGGTGCCGCCACTGGCCGTGTTGGCGGCCTGTGACAACGGTCAGGAACGGCCAGAACCGGTACAGATCGCGGTATGCCTACTCGATCGCGGGCGGATCACCGAACCGGTGAGCTGGCTGGTCCGGCCGACCGAGCCGATCGCGCCGGTGATGACCACCCGGGTGCACGGATTCGCCGATGCCGATGTGGCCGACGCGCCGGGCCTGGGCGAGGTATGGGTGGAAGTGTCCGATGTGGTCGATGGTCGGCCGCTGGTGGTACACAACGCCGGGCGGATACTGGGAATGCTGGCCAACCTGCCAGACCCGGGACTGCTTGGCGTGTTGGACACGCTTCGGTTGGCCGAGCGAAGGGGCGTCAGTGCCGGGCATTCCTACGCGCTGGCGCCGTTGCTCGCCGCGACCCGGGTGGACGCGGGACCCTGCCACCGGTTCGAACGGGCCGGCTGGGCGGCACGGGCCACCGCCGGGCTGTTCGTTCACCTGGTCGGGCTACGGCCCCCGGTGCCCTTCGAGGTGCTCGCCGACTGGTGTCATGTGGACACCCCGTCGGGATGGGCCGGTGCGTTGCGGCCCGGGTCCTGGCCGGCCGTGCTGTGCGAGGTGCCGCCGCTGGTACTACCGAACCCGGTGCTGGGCGGTTCAGTGGCGGGCAGCCCTGTGGCTGGCGGCTCGGTGTCGCCGTGGGTGATGTCGGGAAGTGGGCGGCGGTGACCGCACCAGCCTGGGGCGGCGACCGCCTGGTGGCGGATCTGTCCGGGTTGGCCGAGGTGCTGGCCGACGTGCCGGTCGAGGTGTTGCAGCGGACCGTGGTCGCGGTGGCTGTGGTGCACCAACTCGACCGGCGGGGTAGGTGCCAGGCGTGCGGACCGCGGCGGCGGTTGTGGGCTTCGGTGGCCGAGACGTGTCCGACCCGGGAACTGTTGCGGGTGGCAGCCTGGGAGGCGCGGGCACCCCGGTGGCGGTCCGCGTGAGGCGGGAGTGGGACGCCCGGCACGAGGGCGGCGGGCGGTTCCGGCTGCGCCGCCGGGCCCGTTGGATCGGTGCCCCGGTGCTGATCGGCTTCGTCATCCTGGCCGGGGGTGGCGCGGCCCGGCGCCTGTGGGACCGGTTCACCGTCTGGCTGTGGGAAACCGCGCACCTGGCCCCGGGCACGGTCCTCGGCGCCGCCGTGATCGCCGTCGTCTTCACCCTCCTCTGGCGCGCCTCCCGCTGACCCCCACGCTTTCGATGCCCTCCCCCACAACAAACGCCGCCTCATGCGGTCCGGTTTGGCGTGGAACTCGTAGGCCGTCAGGAGGAGCAGATACGCACGGACGCTCAGTCGGTGGCCTTCGGATGTCCGGTACCGGCATAGGTCACCCAGATCGTCCCGTTGGTGTCGTCCACCAGGTACCAGATACGCCCACCACTGGTGACCTCGAACTGCCAGCGCTCGAGAGTCTGACCTTTGAATGTGCTGGTTCCGAGACTGCCTTTGAGGCGGTGCTGACGGTCGGGGTGGTCGAGGGCGCGCGGAGTGGCGCGGATCTTGTCGAAGGCGCGCCGTAAGTTGCTCGCCGCTTGACGGGAAAGGTTCTCCCAGCCGTCGGCGGCCTCGGCGTTCGCGAAGCGGATGTCGTACTCGTCACCGATCGGGGGTGGCGCGGCACGGTCCCCACGCTTCGGGCTCACTCGCCACCCCGGGGCATCGGAACCGGTCCGAGGTCGCCGTCGGGTTCGCGGGTGAGGATCGCCAGCAGGGCGGGGTCGGCGTGGATCTCGGCGCTGTGCCGCCACTGGGTCAACAGAAGTGCGATCGGGGCGAGGTTGTCCAGGGCTACCGCTCCGCGTGCGGTGTCCACCAGCTCGGTGAGCAGGGTGTCCACGTCCTCCTCGGGTAGGAAGATGCTCCAGGGCAGTGCCTCGGGCAGCACCTCGCGCAGAGCCTGAATGTTCTCGGTACGGACCAGTCCGGCGAGCAGGCGCGAGGTGAAGTCCACAACCGTGGCATCCCGTTCCATCTGGTCGACCCGCATGAGTGCGAGGTCCCCGGCGTCGCGCCGCCGCAACCGCAACGCGCGGACGGTGTCCAGCCTGCGCGTGGTCGCGGCCGGGTGGTGGAGTAGCTCGCTGAAGGGCACGTCCTCGTAGGCCGTGGTCATGATGTCCACAGTACCTCGGATGTGTCGTCCGGCGGCAGACGGCCGCAGCGCCATGGTGCTCGTTCCTGTAGCACGTCGTGAGCGGTCTTGGACTAGTTGACGCTGAATTGTCGGTATGCGGCTCGATTCACATGGTTTATACGCGGTCGGGGGATGGTGCTCCTGTTGTCTGACGCGAAGTGGGAGGTGATGCCCGATTCGTGGCGCGCTGACGCGCGTTCGTGGTGAGGGGCGGTTGCTGATGCGCAAATGGTTCTCGTGGCTGGTGGGGCTGGTCATAACGGCCATGGCGGGGGTCCCTGGTGGTCGCACCGCCGAGTTTGGCCGCACCACCGCAGTCGCCGTCGTCGGGGGAGCACTCTACGGCTGCACACGGCCTGGCAGGGGCGTCCAAACCGGTGCCGGCGACAACCAGGCCGGCCCCCAAGGGAACGCGGCTACCAGCGCCGAAGCGGGTGGCGGAGTTGGTCGGCTCCCGGTCAGCCAACTCGTCGGTGTTCCGGCTGGCCGACGGGCGGTTACAGGCCGAAGTGTCGGCCCGGCCGGTGCACTACCGGGACGCTGCCGGCAGGTGGCAGGACATCGACACGGCGGTGCGGCCGTCACTGGCGTCAGTGCGAGCACACGGCTTCGAGTTCGGTAACGAGACCAACCAGTTCGCCAGCGCTTTCGGGAACCGCTCCGACCGGCTGGCTCGGTTCACCAGGGGCGGCCAGGCGCTGACGCTGGGAGTGACCGGGACGCCGCGGGCGGTGTCGCCGCGCGCGTCAGGGGACACCGTGACGTTCGACGGTGCGTTGGGCGACGCCGACGTGTCCTATCAGGTCACCCCGGAGGCACTCAAGGAACGGATCGTGTTGTCGGCGCGACCAGTCGATCCCACGTTCACCTTCACCGTGGACATGACCGGCCTGACGGCGAAGACGCACGATAACGGGTCGGTGGCGTTCTTCGCATCGCCCGGGCTGGAAACCCGGCCGCTGTTCGTGATGCCGGCACCGTTCATGACCGACTCGCGGGTGGACCGGAACTCGCCATACGGGCTGGCCTGGAGCCCGAAGGTGTCCCAGACGCTGGTGCAGCACGGATCGACCCTGACCGTGATGGTGCACGCCGACAGGAAGTGGCTGGCCGATCCCACCCGGGTCTATCCGGTGGTGGTCGATCCCACGATCCGGGTGGAAGCTCGAACAGCGTTGCAATGCGGGAAGCGCCATAGGTGCCGACAGTCTCGGTGTTCGGGCTTGACTGGGTGAAATGCTGGTGCTCCGTTACGCCTGATTCGTACTTATCCGAGTGAGGGGCCTGCGTCATGGTTGAGTTGTATCCGTCGATCGAGCCGTATGACCAGGGGATGCTCGACGTCGGCGACGCCAACCTCGTGTACTGGGAGACCTGCGGGAACCCGGACGCCAAACCGGCGCTGGTCGTCCACGGCGGGCCGGGCTC
>DATCXL010000619.1:0-5315 GCA_036565825.1 Mycobacteriales bacterium | reverse complement strand
CAGCCCGGGCGGCGCGGACCGTCCGGCGGACCCGTTCCCGCCTCGCCTCTCCCCGCAGGCCAACCAGGTACCCGACCAGCAGCAGGTCACAGCCGACCTGCACCGCCCAGGCGGCGGGTTGGCCTCGGGTCAGTGCCACCGTGACCAGCGCGCCCAGTGTCAGGCCGGCCAGGATCGCCAGCGCCCGGCGCCGCCGGGCGATCATGCGGGCCCGCGCCGTGCGCGGTGCCGTCAGTTCCTCGAACTCGTCGGCGTCCACGTCACCGGAGACCTCCTCGTTCTCCGGATCATCCTCCGATCTGGCCAACCCGTCAGCACCGTCCCGCAGATCCCGCAGACCACGGAGGTCACGGTGAGCTCCGGCAGCACCGAACCGGGCACCCTCGAAACCCGCTGCGCCGCGTCGGTCGCTGCGCCCGTCACCGTCGCCGTGAACGTCGCCGTCGCCGTCGGTGCCAAAGTCGGTTTCCAGGCCGGTTTCCAGGCCGATGTCATCGCCGATGCCGTGCCCGGTGAGCGCACGTCGGGCCAGCGCCCGGGTGGAGGTGGCGGCCTCACCCGAGTCGTCACCAGCCGGTTCAACCGGCTCGTCGGCGCGCCGAACGAACATCGGCACCAGCACGACCAGCCACATCACGACCAGCACGATGACGGTCAGGATCGTTGAGCTCACCACACCCCTCCCGTCACATGAACCATTCCGGTGACGAGATGACGGTAGTTTCGCGTTGCTGGCCGGTCCGGGAACGCCGTCGGTGTGTCGCCAGAGTCGGCACCAGGTCCCGACGAGTGTCGTTACCGAGGCGGTTCAGCCCGTCACGGCAGGTAGCAGTCGGACCAACCCGTTGGGACAGTCCTCACGAGTGAGCGCGTAGCCGATGTGGTCTCGCCAGCCTCCGGCGATGTCGAGATACCGCACGAAGTAGGCCTCCTCGCGGAACCCGAGCTTGGCCACCACCCTGCGACTGGCGGCGTTCTCGGGGCGGATGTCGACCTGTACCCGGTGCAGTCCGACCGGCCCGAAACAGTGGTCCACCGCCATAGCCAGCGCGGTGGGGATCACCCCGCGGCCGGCCACGGCACGGTCCACCCAGTAACCGATCTGGCAGGAGTCGAACGCACCCCGGACGATGTTGATCACGGTGAGCTGACCGACCAGCCGGTCGTCGTAGAGCACCCCCCAGGGCAGCGCGACACCCACCCGGGCCATCTTGCGCAGCCGGCTGAGCAGCGGCGGGAACGACGCCATCGAGTGTCGCACCGCCCACTGTTCGGGTGAACTGGGTTCCCAGGGGGCCAACCAGTCCTCGTTGCGCAACCGCAGTTCGCTCCACGTCGAGGCGTCGCGTATCCGCATCGGGCGCAATCCGACACGCTGGTAGCGCAGTTCCGCCGGCCAGCCGGGGTGACGGCTCATGGCTTTGTCCCGGGTCGGGCTGTACGGGCGGCGGGGTTCACGCGCCGGGCGTTGACAGCGGTAGCACGGTGACCTGTTCGCCTGCGGGCACTTCGGTCACCTCCTCGTCGATCACGATAAGGCAGTCCGATCGCGCCAGGCTGGCCAACAGGTGCGAGCCGGGGCCGCCAACCGGTGCCACCGTCCACGCGTCGCCGTCCCGACGAACCTGGCCGCGCCGGTACTGGCGCCGCCCGGCCGGACTGGTCAGCGACTCGGACAGGGCTGCGCACAGGGTGGGCCGATGCAGCGTCCGACTGCCCAGCATGTACCGGATTGCCGGACGGACGAACACCTCGAACGACACCAACGCGCTGACCGGGTTGCCGGGCAGGCAGAACACCGGGGTCGCCTCGACGCCGAGGGTGCCGAAACCCTGCGGCATGCCCGGCTGCATGGCCACCCCGTAGAACTCCACGGTGCCCAGCTCGGCCAACGCCTCCTTGACCACGTCGTAGGCACCCATACTCACCCCGCCGGAGGTGATCAACAGGTCCGCCCGGGACAACTGCCCCTCCAGGGTTTCCAGCAGTCGCTGCCGGTCGTCCGGGACGATCCCCGCCCGGTACACCTCGGCCCCGGCGTCTTTTGCCGACATGGCCAGCAGGTAGCCATTGGCGTCCACGATCTGGCCGGGACCCGGCTGCTGACCCACCTCCACCAACTCGCTGCCGGTGGACAACACCACCACCCGCGGGCGCGGGTGCGCCAGTACCCGTTCGTGGCCCACCGCGGCCAGTACCCCGACCTGGGCCGGGCCGACCACAGTGCCGGCATTCACCGCGACGTCCCCGGCGGCGATGTCCTCACCGGTGCGCCGGATGTAACTGCCGCGCGGCGCGGGGCGGCGGATGTCCACCCGGGCCACGCCTCCGTCGGTCCATTCGACCGGCACCACCGCGTCGGCACCGGCCGGCATCGGGGCGCCGGTCATGATCCGCACAGCGTGTCCGGGGCCGACCGTCTCCGCCACCTGGGACCCGGCGGCGATGTCCCCGATCACCGGCAGCGAGACCGGGTGGTCCGCGCTGGCCTCGGCGATGTCGGCGGCCCGGACCGCGTACCCGTCCATCGACGAGTTGTCGAACGCGGGCAACGATGATCGGGCGGTCACCGGCTCGGCGCAGCGCAGGCCGTGGGCGTCCAGCAGGGCCAACTCCATCGGCGCCGGCCGGCGCACCGTGGCCAGGATTCGGTCCAGGTGCTCCTGGATGGGACGTACCCGGCCGCCGCCATGCTCGCCGTGGCCCATCAGCGGCCGGCCCCGAGGTCGGTCCCGAAGCCAGCCACGAAGTCGGTCAGCCAACTCCGGAACTCCGGTCCGATGTCGTCTCGTTCGCAGGCCAGCCGAACCACGGTACGTAGGTAGTCGGCCCGGTCACCGGTGTCGTAACGGCGGCCCTCGAAGATCACCCCGTGCACCGGTTCACCGGCCTCGACGAGCGCCTGGAGCGCGTCGGTGATCTGGATCTCGCCACCGTGACCGGGCGGGGTCTTGGCGAGTACCTCGAAGATCCGTGGCGAGAGCACGTACCGGCCGATGATGGCCAGGTCGCTGGGCGCCTGCTCCGGTGCCGGCTTCTCCACCAGGTCGGTCACCCGGACCACACCGACCGTGTCGGTGGGTTCGACGGCGACGCAGCCGTACAGCGACACCGCCTCGGGCGGCACCCGGATCAGGGCGAGCACACAGCCGCCGCGTTCGGCCTGCACCGCCAGCATTTGGGTGAGCAGCACGTCCCGTTCGTCGATCAGGTCGTCGCCGAGCAGCACCGCGAACACCTCGTCGCCGACGTAGGGCGCGGCACACAGCACCGCATGGCCCAGCCCGTTCGGTTCGGGTTGGCGGACGAAGTGGACCTGAGCCAACTCGGCGGGTCGGCGCACCGCGGCCAGTCGGGTCAGGTCCCCCTTGGCTGCGAGTGTCGACTCCAGTTCCGGCGCCCGGTCGAAGTGGTCGGCGATGGCGTCCTTGCCGCGGCTGGTGATGATCAGCAGTTCGTCCAGGCCGGCCCGTGCGGCCTCCTCGGCCACGTACTGGATCGCTGGTGTGTCCACCACCGGCAGCAGTTCCTTGGGCACCGCCTTGGTGGCGGGTAGGAATCGGGTGCCCAGGCCCGCCGCGGGGATGACCGCCTTACGCGGCTGCGGCATGGGCGGTCCATCGGTCATGATCGGAGACTAACCGCCGACCGGGGATCATGTGGCAATGGTCTGTCATGACAAGGTCGCGTTGCGGGACCGGATCCGGCGGCACCGGCGCGGGTTGACCCCGACGGTCCTGGAGAGATCGGCCGAGGCACTGGGCGGGCACCTGCTCGCCGCGCCGGTGCTGCGCCGGGCCAGCCTGCTCGCCGCCTACATTCCGGTCGGGTCCGAACCGGGTTCGGTGGCGCTGGTCGACGAACTGCACGACCGCGGCGTGCCGGTGCTGCTCCCGGTGGTACGCACCGACGGCGAGTTGGACTGGGCCGTCTACAACGGCGTGCTACGGGCCGGATTGTTTGGCCTGCGTGAGCCGGTCGACGCCCCGCTGGGCCCGGACGCGGTCGCCGACGTGGACGTCGTGCTGGCCCCGGCGATGGCCGCGGACCGGCGCGGGAACCGACTGGGTCGCGGCGCCGGATACTACGACCGGGCACTGACCCGAGTGGACTCGACAGTGCCGGTGGTGGTACTCCTGCATGACGGCGAGTTGGTCGACACGCTGCCCGCCGAGCCGCACGACCGGCCGGTGACAGCGGCCGTCACCCCAACCCTGGGCTGGGTCGAACTGGGTTGAGGCGGGTCGAACCAACCCGCACCGGCTTGCACGGCTCCACCGGTCTGCTCCGACCACGCGGTCCACGCGTGGAACCCACCCCGGTTGGACTGTGGAATATGCCGTGTCGCACCATTGTTAGCAGTCTTGTTCCGGGAGTGCCAACAGGAGGTCGGCGTGCCGACGTACCAGTACGCCTGCACTGAGTCCACGTGCGGTCATCGATTCGACGCTGTGCAGGCGTTCTCTGACGAACCACTGGTGACCTGCCCGGTGTGTGCGGGTCGGCTACGCAAGGTCTTCTCAGCGGTCGGGGTCGTGTTCAAGGGCTCGGGTTTCTACCACAACGACAGCCGCAGCGAGAGCCGCGGCTCACGCAACGGGTCGTCCGGCTCCGAGTCGAAGAAGGCTGCCAAGGCCAACGGGTCATCGGGATCCTCGGGGTCGTCGGGAGACTCCTCGTCATCGACGTCCTCGACCGCTTCATCAGCCTCTTCGTCGGCGTCATCCTCATCGGGGTCCTCGTCTGGTTCGTCCAGCTCGGCAGGTTCGGCAGGTTCGACCAAATCAGCTTCCTGACCCCCCACCCGCACGCGCCCCGGCCTGTCTGAGTCGGACCGTGTGAGTCGGCCTGTCCGGGTCAGTCTGTCCGGGCCGCCATCCGACTGACTCGTTATCCACAGCCGATGGCCCTCAGGGGTCCGGTGAGGTCAGGTGCGGTTTCCCCCCGAACCACCACAGATCCCAAGGTCGAACCGGGACTCCGCGCCGGTCGACGACTGGGCGCTGACCGATATCCACAGCTCGCGAACGCGGGGCTGCCAGCACGGCCCTCGACACCTACCGTCGATCCCATGAACGCGCACCGTGCCCCCCGCGCCCGTGCCTCAGGCCCGGCGCCAGCCCGCATCCCGATCCGCTTCCCGATCCACCTCCCGATCCGTTTTCCAGGCCGCCTCGGCGGCTGGCCGCGCAGACTGCTGGCCGCCTGTCTGTTACTGGCGGCAGTGGCGACCGAGTTGGTGGGCCGATCACACAGTCTCGGCCCGGCACCTCCGGCACACGACGCGGTGACGGTGCTGGCCGCGACGCGGGACC
>DATCXL010000617.1:0-2911 GCA_036565825.1 Mycobacteriales bacterium | reverse complement strand
GATCTCCATCATCTTGGCCAGGTCGGTGCGCAGCCGGCCGGTCAGCTCGGCCTGTGAGGTGCCACGGAACGACCGGGCCCGCTGGTCGAGCAGTTCGGCCATGACGGGCAGGCCGTGCGGGTCGGTCCGCTGGCCGTTTCCCCGAGCCACGTCGAAGGACGTGAAGTAGCCCTCGGTGACGTCGACGAGGTGGCCGACCACGTCACGTACCTGCCATCCGGCCGAGGCGGTGGGGGCTTCCCACGCGCCCGGCGCCTCGGCCAGCGCCAGTAATGCCTCGGCCTCGCCGCGTACCGCGCGGATGATGTTGTCCCTGCCCTCATAGCTCATCGCGTCCCACTCGCTCATGGCTGCGCTCCTGCCTACTGGTGTGATCGTTTCGGTTGACGGCCCTGGTAGGCGTCGTCGAGTAGGGCATGGAGTTCCTCGACGTGCACCGGACGGGGGTTGGTGTCGCCGACCGCGGACACCGCGCGGTGGGCGGCGACCTCCAGCCCGTCGGCCGGCATGCCCAGTTCGGCCAGGCTGGTCGGCGCGCCGAGCCGGACGGCCAACTCGTACAGGCCGCCGGCAGCGTCGGCGTTGCCCAGCGCGTCGGCGACCGCCGCCATCGCGTCGGGCACGGCGGGCTGGTTGAACGCCACGACGTGCGGCAACAGCACCGAGTTCACCTCGGCGTGCGGCAACCCGAACGTGCCACCGAGTACGTGGCACAGTTTGTGGTGCAGCGCGGTGCCGGCGACGGCCAGCGCACTGCCGGCCAGGAAGGCGCCGAACAGGGCGTCACCGCGTGCGTCCAGGTTGGTGGGTTCGCGGACCGCGACCGGCAGCGCCCGGGCCAGCGCCCGGATGCCGCCGACGGCGTGCAGACGGGTCAGTGGGTCGGTGCCTGGTGCGTACAGTGCCTCCACGCAGTGTGCCAGGGCGTTGAACCCACTGGTCGCGGTGACATGGGCCGATAGACCGGTGGTGAGTTCGGGGTCGTACCCGACCAGTCTGGGTTGGACGACCGGGTCGCGGCCGACCCGTTTGTGTCGACCCGTCACGCCGTAGATGGGTGTCATCTCCGAACCGGAGTAGGTGGTGGGCACCGCGACCACGACCACTCCGGTTTCCAGTGCGACCGCCTTGCCAAGGCCGATCGCCGAGCCTCCGCCGACGGTGAGCACACCATCGGCGGACAGTTCCCGCGCGGTGTGGCTGGCCGCCGCGGCAAGGTCCTCGGGGACGTGCTGGCGCACCTGACCGAAGATGCCCACAGCCACCGCACCGAGCTGTTTGGCGATGCTCTCACCGACCGGGGCTGACGATCCGGCGGCGACCAACATGATCCGCCGTAGGCCCAGTGCGGCGACCTCGTCGGCCAACCGGTTGACAGACCCTGGCCCGAAGACGACCCGTTCGGGTGCCGGGTCACGAGTGAACGCCCCGATGTGTTGGGAGCCCATGCCGCTGGTCACGCCTCCCTGCCTGACGTAGCCTGACGTATCCTTTTTGACCGATGTTCGCTGTGCGAACAAATATTCGTTGTACGAACAACCACAGGCAGCCTAGAGAGGTCGACCCAGCAGGTGTCAAGAGACAGAAGTGACCATGGAACCGATCGTGTGACGGGCCGCGGAGTCGGCCATGGCTGATCCGGTGGTCGACCACGTGCGTGCACTGGAGCGGGGGCTGGCGGTGCTGCGCGCGTTCTCCCCCGACCACCCCTCGCTCACCCTGGCCGAGGTGGCCCGCCGCACCGGGTTGACCAGGGCCACCGCGCGCAGACTGCTGATCACCCTGGAGCGGCTGGGCTACCTGCACTGCGACAGCCGGGACTTCTCGTTGACCCCGAAGGTGCTCGAACTCGGTTTCTCCTACCTGTCCTCGTTGAACCTGCAGGCGCTGGCCCGGGTCGACATGGAGGCACTGGTCGCGCGCACGCACGAGTCGTCCTCGGCGGCGGTGCTGGACGGTTCGGAGATCGTCTATGTGGCCAGGGTTCCGACCCGGCAGATCATGACGGTGTCGCTGGGTATCGGATCCCGGCTGCCCGCCTACGCCACCGCGATGGGCCGGGTGCTGCTCGCCGACCTGCCCTCCGACCGGTTGGGGTGCACTCTGGCCGCCAGCGATCTGCGTGCGTTGACCCCGGCGACGGTCACCAACCCGACGGTCCTGCGCGGTGAGATCGCCACCGTGCGGGACCGGGGCTGGGCGCTGGTCGACCAGGAGCTCGAACTGGGGCTGCGCTCGGCCGCCGCGCCGCTGCGGGACGGAACGGGCCGGGTGGTGGCCGCGTTGAACGTGTCCACCCATGTCGGTCGGGTCAGCCTCGACGAGCTGCGCGACAGGTTGCTGCCGATGCTGTGCGACACCGCCGCCACGATCAGCACCCGGCTGGCCCAACAGGGCTGACGGTCTGCGACTCACTCCGGGACCGCGTCGGTTCCCAATCAGCCCGCAGCAGCCCAACGACGTGTTGTTCGCGCCTGACCGCAGCCGTGGGGCGCCCAGGCGTGAGGTGGACAGCAGCGACAGGCATCAAGACATCATTGATGTAGCATCAGGGTGTATGAGGACGACCCTGAGTCTTGACGATGATGTTGCCGCCGAGTTGGCACAACTGCGTGCACATGACGACCGGCCGTTCAAGGAACTGGTCAACAGCGCGCTGAGACTCGGGCTGGCCAGCATGCGGAGCGGGGAACGCCGTGGCGTCGGGCCCTTCACGCATCCAAGATCACTGGGGCGACCACGGTTGCCTGACGTCGACGACGTCAGTGATGTCCTCGCCATTGTCGAGGGCGACCGGTATCGATGATCCTCGTCGACGCCAACATCCTCGTCTACGCCTACGTCACCGACTACGAGCAGCACCAACCGGCACGCGAGTGGCTGGAGGAGCAGCTCGGTCAGGCACCTCGGG
>DATCXL010000585.1:0-2197 GCA_036565825.1 Mycobacteriales bacterium | reverse complement strand
GTCAGCCACGAAGCGTCACCCCCGATCACCGCGCAAAGTCGATCAGTTGCGGCGCCAGCCTATTACCTCTCCCGCGGTCCTCTGATGTCCGTTTTGGGGGGTGCCCCCCCTGGGTGCCTTTGTCCGTTTCCGAAGCGCCTGTTGGGGCGGGCTCCATCGGGCCGCTTACGTGCTGGCGGTGTGCGTTCTACCGTGTGTGCACCTGTGGATAAGTGAGGGGTGGCGTGATGTCCGAGCAAGAGCCGAAGCAGCAGGTGCAACAGACCCAGTCGAGGACTGCGTTACAGAGGTGGTTGCCGTACCTGATCGCGGCCGTGGTTCTGTTTGGGGTGCCGGCCGCGTGCGGGATTCTGATCTCGGCCGACGGTCCGTCGCAGGCGAGTACGGACCACGACGCGCGGCGCGTGTGCGAGGGGTTCGTCTCGGACCGGCTGAAGTCGCCTGGGTCCGCGGAGTTCTCCGACGAGACTGTGTCGCACGTGGTGGACGACTACACGGTGACCGGATCGGTGGACTCCGAGAACTTGTTGGGTGCGACGGTGCGCAACACGTTCACCTGCGCTGTCCGGTCAGATGGCGACCAGTGGCGGTTGACGTCGCTCACTGGTCTCACGAACTGACGCTCACCTGCGGTTCCACCCTCCCGGCTGGTGCTTGGCGGTTGCGCGGCTGTGGCATGGCCCGCACAGCCCGCGCCCGTACTTCGGGTCATTCGGGTTCAGCCCTGCCGCAACGATCTCCCTGCGACCCCACGGGTGGGTTTCGCCTGGTGGGATCCAGTGGTGGTCGGCGTGCCTGCTGGGTCGTAGGCAGTCGCCCATCATGCAGATCGGATCCCTGGCGAGTACGGCCTGGCGGAACGCTTTGTGGCCGGCGCCGCCGTAGCCGCGCTGGGTTGAGGTGCCGCGCTCCGCTTCGGCCTTGCGCTTGCACTCTTCGCACCGTCCTTGCCCGGCCGGGATGATGGCGGGGCAGCCCGGTGTGGAGCAGACTTTCTTCGCCCGGGGCATCAGCCAGCGGCCAGCCAGTGGATCGCGTTGTTGGTGGAGGCCGTGGCCGTGTCGAAGGTGGTAGGGATGGTGGTCTGCCCGGTGGTGAACACGGCCCGGCGGTGCCCTGCGTTGAGAACGTAGTCGGCGACCACGGCCGGGCCGGCGGCGATCCTCGGCGAGCTGGCACCCTGCCAAAGCACGGACAGCCATACGTAGGAGTCAGCGGTGAGGGCTTGTGGGGCCGACAGTGGGACGGTCTTGACGCCCGTCGAGGTGAACGAGATACCGGCGTCGACGCTCTTGCTGAGCAGGGTTCCCGCATCGTCGAACAGCCCCACCCCCGAGTACGAGCCCGGTGTGGCGCCGGCGCCGGTGACGGCCAGGTCCACCGCGGTGACGGTCATCGTGGTGGGGACGTAGCAGCGGATGCAGATCAGCGACCCGGAGCCGAGCGGGAAGTCGGCGGCGGCACTGTCAGGGTCGAACGTCCACAGCTTGTAGCCGTGTCCTGCTGGGATCATTCCGCCGGTGATCCGTGGGGCGGGGACGCGCGCGTCGACGGCGGCGGCGAAGTCGGAGATAGTGCTGGACGGTTGGGTGCCGGTGTGGTTGGCCCGAGCCAGCGGATCGACAGCGAGCTTGCCGAGTTGGATCGCGGCGTCGGCGGCGATGGCCATGTCCCGGATGCTGCCGTCTGGGACTCCGGCGGACAGTTGCACGTATCGGGCGTCGGCTTGTGCCTGTGTGAGCGCGCTGGTCAGGCCGGTGTCCACGGGGACCTGTGTCGTCAGTGCGTCGAGAAGGCGGACCGGGCCGCTGTCGGGCACCTCGATGGTCCATTCGCGGGTGCCCTCGATGACCTTGTAGACGCTGCCCGAGGGGCTGATCTGTGACTGTGGCGTCAGGTCGATCGACCATGTGCCGTCGGTGGCTGTGGTGGTCGAGGCGTAGGTGATGATCTCCGCTGTTCCGTCTGCGAGGAACGCGACGGCGGGCACCAGGTAGGCCCGCACGTTGACGCCTACCTGCGGGGTGCCGGTGACCTTGGGGTCGAGGAGTGTGTTGGTGATCACGGTCATGGGTGATCACCGCCTTTCGGTTACGCAATGGTGGCCCCGTGAGGATTCGAACCTCACCCCGTGTCACGGCTTCCGGTCGTGACCGCTCCCCCGGGAGCTACAGGGCCGTGGTGTGGCGGCTACTCA
>DATCXL010000584.1:0-2008 GCA_036565825.1 Mycobacteriales bacterium | reverse complement strand
CCGGCCCCGGCCAGCCCTGCGACCAGTCCGGCCAGCACGTCGTCGGGTACCGCGAGCAGGACCAGTTCGGCCCGGGTGACCACCTCGTCGGCCGGTACCAGCGGCACCCCGGGTAGCAGGCGTTCGGCCCGCCGTACCGAGTCTCGGGACACCCCGGCGGCGGCCACCACGGTGTGCCCGGCGCGAGCCAACGCCGCACCCAACACGCCACCCACCCGGCCGGTACCGATCACGCCGACAACCAGCCGCGCGGGCCGTTCGGGTTGTTCAAGCCGTTCGGGTTGTTGCGGTGGTTCGGGCCGTTGGGACTGGTATATGCCGCGGGTGTCCGCGGGCCCGTCAGGGCGCTGTGGGTGCATGGTCGTTCCAGTCCTCGCGAGGGGTACCGGACGCGGTCAGGGTACCCAGCCACGTACCCGGTGGACCGTTCGTCGGCCCGTCGTGTGCGCAATATCATGGCCCGGACAAGTGAGCGCGATATCCCTCGCCGGGGCGGAGCCCCGGCTCCGGAGCCCCGCCGGTACGGGGCACGGAGCTGTGCTGCCCTCTGTGGGGGAGCTCCGCTCCACCCCACACCCCCCTCAAACCCTCGTGGTTGACTCCAAGCCCGCGCCCGGGTGGAGCCCCGGCTCCGGAGTGCCACCGCGGCGGTGATCTGGTGCGGTGACCACCGATGTCGCCAGGGTCTGAGGCCGAGGCCAGCGTGCCGATGGCAAGGCGGAGGAGGAGTCGATACCTGTGTTGTATCGGCGACGACGACAACGCCGCCAGCGGTGCGCTGGGCCGGTCGGAACCCGGCGAACATTGGTGGTCACCGCACTAGGGTCGGGGCCATGACACGGCGGCCGTGGCGGGCGGCGATGGCCGACGCACTGTACGGGCCCGGCGGGTTCTACGCCCGGGGCGAGGCACCGGCCGCGCACTTTCGCACCTCGGTACACGCCTCGCCGCTGTTCGCCCGGGCGCTGGCCGAACTGGCCCACCGGGCCGAACTGGGCACCGTGGTGGACCTCGGTGCCGGACGTGGAGAACTGCTGGGTCGGCTGCACACCCTGTGTCCGGAACTGGCGCTGCACGGCGTGGAGGTGCTGCCCCGGCCGGACCGACTGCCCGCTGCCATCGGCTGGTCCACCGAACTGCCCGAGACCACATCGGCTCTACTGGTGGCCAACGAGTGGCTGGACAACGTGCCGCTGGACGTGGTCATCCGGGTGGATGGCCGTCCCAGGCTGGTGTTGGTCGACCAGTGGGGCGCCGAATATCCCGGGCCGACACCCGAACCAGCCGACCTGGCCTGGCTGGACCGCTGGTGGCCGGATACCGAACGGGCCGAGGTCGGCCGGAGCCGGGACGAGGCCTGGGCCGGGGTGCTGCGCAGGACGCGACGTGGCCTGGCCGTGGCCATCGACTACGCACACCGGAGTGGCAGCCGGCCGACCGGGGGCACCCTGGTCGGTTACCAGCACGGTCGACAGGTGCCACCGGTGCCCGACCGCTCCTGTGACCTCACCGCACACGTGGCGGTCGACTCGTGCGCGGCGGCCGGGCGGGCTGTCGGGGCGACAGCCACCGCGTTGCTCACCCAACGTGACGCGCTGCGTCAACTGGGTGTCGGTGGGCAGCCACGGCCGGATCCGGACCGCGCCGCCACCGACCCGCGCGGATACCTGCGGGAGTTGGCCCGTACCGGCCAGACGGCCGAGTTGACCGACCCGGCCGGCCTTGGTGGATTCACCTGGCTGATCCAGTCGGTGGGCGTGCCGATCCCGCTTGATGGTTGATTCCAGGCCCTCGCCGAGGCCAGGCCTCGGCTCCGGGGTCACGCCGTCGGGTACACGGTCGCCGCCGAGGGTGCCCTACCGACACATGCCTGAGGTAGGTTCCGGTGCCGTGCGAAACATGCAGGCCACCGTGGCCCAGACCGTCGACCGGCTCGAGATGCACGCGACCGCGAGCGCGCTCCTGCTCGACCTCCAGGGCAGGATTGGCGACCTGTCCCGGGAGGCGT
>DATCXL010000582.1:0-8512 GCA_036565825.1 Mycobacteriales bacterium | reverse complement strand
CCGCCTCCCGGGCGTGCCGGGAGAGCCTGGTGTGCGATTCGTCGGCCATTCGCCTGGCCAGTTCTCGGGCGACGCGGTGGGTGCGGACCGACTCCCGCCGGCGCAGCATCCAAGCGGTGCCGGCACCCGGTCGGACCGGTTGCGCGCCGGGATCGGGGTCCGACCGGGCCGGGTGGGTTGACCGGCCCGGGCGGATCGACCCGGCGATGTCCAGGTAGGCCCGAACCCCCCACTCGGCGACGCCGTCCAACCGGGACAGTTCAGCGAGAAGCGCCGACTCGCGCCGGCCCAGCGCCGTGGTCAGGCCGTCCTGGGTGGGGTAGAGCGCGCCGAACCGTAGCGGCAGAACGGTGACCTGCCCGAACAGGCGCTCCACCACCTGTTCGTGTCGTCGCACCGCGGCGGCCAGCCATCCGTGCTCGGTGAGATCGGGTTCCCGTTCGGCGGTCCGGAAGCCCTCCAACCGAACCGGGGCCGCGGCGGCCACGAGTTGACCGGAACCCACGAACCGGACCGGCTGATCACCGATGCCGAGTATTGGAACGGACCGGTCCACCGTGTCGGGTCGGACCGCGTCGGCGCGCCGCAGCAGGCAGTAGGCGTACCAGGCTTCGGACCCGCCGTCGGTCGGGCCGTCGGTCAGTTCGGTGGCCGGGCACCCGGTCATCGGGCCTCCCGGTTGGGTGCGTCGGCGGACTGCTCAGGCGCGTCGAGCACGCCGCTGACCGCCTGCTCCAACCGGTCCAGCCGACCGCGCAGTTCTTCGTTCTCCCGGACCAGTTGCTCACCGCGGTCGGTGAGGAACGGGTCGGAGGACCACCAGTCGATGCCCAGATCCCGGGCGGTCTCCACCGACGCGACCAGCAACCGGACCTTCAGGGTGAGTAGTTCGATGTCGACGACGTTGACCATGATGTCGCCGGCCACCACGATCCCCTTGTCGAGCACCCGTTCCAGGATGTCGGCCAGCGAGTCGGTGGTTCGGTTCAACGGCGTGATCGGGCGGCCGTAGCCCGTGACGCTCATGGGTTACCGGCCTGGTTACGGTAGTAGCGACGGGTGCGCTGGTAGGCCGTGATGTTTCCGTCATCGTCTGTGTGCACCTGGTAGCTGCCCAGTACGCTGGTGGACTGAGGGATCCGTTCCAGCTCGATGACCTCCACGTTCAGCAACCAGCCGTCTTCGACGCGTTCGAGTCGGGACACGCTGTCCGCGTCACGCCCGGTCAGTGCGGACAGTTGGTCCATCGCGGTCCTACTGGCACGCAGCGCCTCGGTGTCGACGGCGGTGCCCTGTCCTCTTCGCACGGACACGCTTCGCCCTCGCTGCGCAGTTCCCATCGTTGGCGACCTCTCTGGTCCACACCGGATACGGCCCGCTGTTCAGTACCGAGCGGCGATCGTCTGGGGGTTGGCGGCGAACGAACTCGCGCGCCACACCTGTGTGGTTATCGGTACCCGGGCAGGCAGCGGGCAAGCGGCGCCGTTCGAGTGATTCGCGGACCGTGACGGTTCGCGGTTCGCGAGCGGCGAGGTCGCCCTGCCCGCGACGGAGTGGCCCGGTGCCACCGTGACCGGTCGGTGCGGTGACCGACAGCGATCCACCCGGCGCGGATGAGGCGTCGCGACCACGCTCCGGTGAACGTGGAACACGGAACGCCGGTTGGTTGACCACCCGCACCGGGACGCCGCCGGTACTGACGGTCACCGCGTGACCGGGCGCGGGACCGACTCGCGAGGTTGACGAACGAGGAGCCGAGTCCGATGGCCAAGACACATGACGTGTTCCTGTACCTGGGCACCTACGACAGCGAGCCGGACGCCGAGATGGACCTTCAGGAGATCAAGGACCTGCACGGCCAGGGCGTCATCGGTACCTACGACGCCGCCGTGGTGTCCAAGGACGACAGCAAGGTGCACATGCACAAGATCGAGAAGCCGACCCAGCACGGCGGCTGGACGGGTCTGGCCGTCGGCGCCGCGATCGGTGTCCTGTTTCCGCCCGCGTTGATCGGCACCGCGCTGGTCGGCGCCGCCGGGGGAGGATTGCTCGGGCACTTCGCCCGTGGCATGTCCCGTAAGGACGTCAAGGAACTGGGCGAGACCCTGGACGAGGGTCAGGCGGCGCTGATCGTGGTCGGCCGGGACAAGCTCTCCGAGAAGCAGGACAAGATCGCCCGCCGGGCGCTCAAGCAGGTCGAGAAGGAACTCGACATCGAAGGCCGCAACCTGGAGGCGGAGATCGCCGCAGCCAGCGAACGTCTGTGACGCGTCGGGTGGTGCGTGCGCGTGGGGGTTCCGCGACTGGGAGCTCCCACCGCTGCCGTCAGGTGTCGGTGGACTCGGTGGACTGTGACGAGATGTCCGGCACCTTGTCCAACCCGAGTTTCTGGCGGACGATCTGTGCCTTCGCCGAAGCCTCGGAGTTGGCCTTCTTCGCATCGGCCTGCGCGGCGCCGTACGCGTTCGGGTCGGCCGCGTCAGCGAGCCGGCGGAGACCGGCGATCTCGGCGGCCAGCGCGGTGACCAGTGCCTCCATCGCGGGCTGGACCCGCACCGGCCAGCGTTTGGCCCTGAGCCCGGCAAGGTACCGCTGCTCGGCGTCGGCGAGTTTGGCGGTGGCCGCCTTGAGGGCGACGAACCCGGCCTCGGTGGGTTTGGCGAGTTGGGCACGTAGGGCGACGTTGACCTGGTGTCCGGCTTCGTTCGAGGGCTTGACCAGGTCCTGGTAGGCGGCAGCGGCCTGGGCCAGCGTCAGGGTTGTCGGGCTCGGACCGGCCGGCGCGCTCGTCCCGGCAGCGCCGGTGGTGGTGGGAACTGCGACACCGTGCCCGGCGGTTGTCTCCGCGCAGCCGGTCAGCACGAGCAGGGTGAGCGGTAATGCGACAGCGATTTTCAGCATCGTCCGTCCATGACGCAGGCGATCGGTCGTCCCCGGAGCCGCTCACCCTATCGGCCAGGGCCGAGGCACGACCTGCGTCGCTCTCATGCTGTCTGACCGTGGACCACCATCTGAAACCCTCGGTTTCAGATGGTGCGGCTCAGCTCCAGATGGTGACGTAGACCGGAGGGCGGAACCGGGACGGCAGCACACCGGTGCCCGGCGCCTTCATCAACTGCATGGCCTCGGGGGTACCCAGGAAGCGCCGCAGCGATCCGGCCACCACCGGCCGGCGGTCGGGTGACAGCGTGGTGGCGTGCCAACGGGTCTCGATCGGGGTGAGGGGGGTCTCCACCACGGTGAGTTCGCCACGGCGGACCCGCTGTGCGACCAGGTGGGCGATCGCCGGGGCGACGCCGGCTCCGTCGGCGGCTGCCGCCCATGCCGCTGTCTGGTTCGGGAACACCCGGACCCGGCTCTCCGGCACGCCCAGCTTCGTCAGCAACCGGCTGGTGTCGCTACCCGGGTCGGTCGCCGAGGGGTCCACCAGCCAGGGCGCCTGACCGACACCACCGCGCGGTCGGAACCGGGCCGAGGCGACCGCGATCAACCTGCAGCGGAAGATCGGCTCACTGACCAGGCCGGCGTTGGCGTCGGTCAGGTTCGGACCCAGGGCCAGGTCGGCGAGCCGGTTGGTCACCAGTACCGGCATCTCCGCGCCGGAGGCCACCCCACAGGACGCCTCCACCGCGCCACCAGCCCGGCCGGCGAACGCGTCCACCAACGGGGTGGCAACGAACTCGGCGATGGTGCTGGTGGCCACCACCCGCAATTTTTCGGGTGCGCCCTGTGCCACCCGCACCGCGGCCTCGGCCTCCGCGCCCAGCGCCACCATCTGTGAGGCGATGGTGAGCAGCCGGTTACCCCCCGGGGTCAGGGTCATGCCCGATCCGGCGCGCAGCACCAGTTGGTCGCCCAGGTGGGCGCGCAGCGCGGACAGCGCCTGCGACACGGCTGGTTCGCTCACTCCGAGCACGCCGGCCGCCGCCTTGACCGACCCCAGCCGGGCGACCAGGACGAACGCGCTCAACTGGGTGAGGGTCATGGGCACCGATTGTCGCCCGCGCAGGCGGGCAGCGACGGGGATCTAAGCGATTGGTTATTCGCCGGTTGTCCGGTCGGGGCAAGGTGAGGATCATCCCGTCGAGCACCTCCGACGACGGGGGCGCGTCCGACGGGAGGACGCATGCAGGTACCAGCCCAATTCGACTACGCCCGGGCGACCAGCGTGGCCGACGCGCTCGCGTTGCTGGCCCGCTACGGACCGGAGTCCCGGGTCGTCGCGGGCGGCCACAGTCTCATCCCGATGATGAAGCTGCGACTGGCCCAGCCCGAGGTTCTCATCGACATCAACGACCTGACCGAACTGGCCCGGATCACTCTGGAGGGCACCGACCTGGTCATCGGCGCGATGACCCGCCACGCGGAACTGCTCGACTCGGCGTTGGTCCGCGAGCACTTCCAGATCCTCGGTGACGCAGAGCGGGTGATCGCCGACCCGATCGTGCGCAACCGCGGCACGGTGGGCGGGTCGCTGTGCCAGGCGGACCCCTCCGAGGACCTGTCCGCCGCATTCGGGGCGCTGCGGGCGACCGCCGTGATCCAGGGGCCCGAGGGCACCCGCACGGTGCCGATCCGCGAGTTCCACACCGGCCCGTACGAGACCGTGGTCGGTCCCGGCGAGATCCTGGTGGAGGTACGGGTACCGATCCGCCCCGGCGGCGGTTCGTCCTACCAGAAGGTGGAACGCCGGGCCGGGGACTGGGCGGTGGCCGCCGCCGGCGCGGCGGTGTGGCTCGACGACAGCGGTTCGACGGTCACCGAGGTCGGCATCGGACTGACCGCGGTGGGGTCGGCGCACTTCGTCGCCAGCGCGGCCGAGGACTTCCTGCGCGGCGCACCGGCCACCGACGAGAGCTTCGCGCAGGCTGGTCGGATCGCCGCGGAAAACTGCCACCCGAACGCCGACCAGCGCGGCCCGGTGGACTACAAGCGGCACCTTGCCGGGGAGCTGACCACCCGGGCGCTGAGCCGGGCGGCGGCGCGGGCGCGCGGCCAGGAGGGTTGACATGAAGATCACCGTGACGGTCAACGGGCAGGAGTACACCAGCGAGGTCGAACCCCGGCTGCTGTTGGTGCACTACCTGCGCGACCAGCTCGGACTCACCGGCACCCACTGGGGCTGCGACACGTCCAACTGTGGCGCCTGCGTGGTGTGGATGGACGACACCCCGGTGAAGTCCTGCACGGTACTGGCGGCCATGGCCGACGGCCGGACCGTGCGCACCGTGGAGGGCCTGGAGCGCGAGAGCGGACTCGACCCCGTGCAGCAGGGGTTCACCAACTGCCACGGCCTGCAGTGCGGGTTCTGCACGCCGGGGATGATGCTGACCAGCCGTTGGCTGCTCGACCACGTCCCGGACCCGTCGGAGGAGCAGATCCGGGAGGCCATCTCCGGGCAGATCTGCCGCTGCACCGGCTACGAGAACATCGTGCGGTCGGTTCGCTGGGCAGCCGAACACCCCGCCACCGAGGAGGCGACGGCACAGTGACCACCACCGAGGAGCGTGCCAACCCGATCGGGTTCGGGCGGATGACACGCAAGGAAGACGCCCGGTTCGTTCGCGGCCGTGGCAACTACGTCGACGACGTGCGGCTGCCCGGCATGCTGTACGGCGCGGTGCTGCGCAGCCCCTACGCGCACGCCCGGATCGTGTCGATCGACACCAGCGGCGCCGAGGCCCATCCCAAGGTCAGGGCGGTGGTCACCGGCCAGACCCTGGAGGGGCTGAACCTCGCCTGGATGCCCACGCTGTCCCACGACGTGCAGGCGGTGCTGGCCACCGACAAGGTGCGGTTCCAGGGTCAGGAGGTGGCCTTCGTGGTCGCCGAGGACCGCTACGCCGCCCGCGACGCGCTGGAACTGATCGACGTCGAGTACGAACCGTTGCCGGTGGTCGTCGACGCTCTCCGGGCGCTCGACCCGGACGCGGCGGTGATCCGCGACGACGTGGAGGGCCGGACCGACAACCGGATCTTCGACTGGGAGGCCGGCGACGCGGCCCGTACCGACGAGGTGTTCGCCGGCGCCGAGGTGGTGGTCACCCAGGACATGCTCTACCCGCGGGTACACCCGGCTCCGCTGGAGACCTGCGGCGCGGTGGCCGACTTCGACAAGGTCACCGGCAAGCTGACCATCTGGACGACCACCCAGGCCCCGCACGCCCACCGCACCATCTACGCGATGGTCGCCGGGCTGCCCGAGCACAAGATCCGGGTCATCTCCCCGGACATCGGCGGCGGCTTCGGGAACAAGGTCGGGATCTACCCAGGCTACGTGTGCGCGGTGGTCGGCTCCATCCTCACCGGCAAGCCGGTCAAGTGGGTGGAGGACCGCTCGGAGAACCTGATGAGCACCTCGTTCGCCCGCGACTACCACATGCACGGGGAGATCGCGGCGACCCGGGACGGCAAGATTCTCGGGGTGCGGGTGAAGGTCATCGCCGACCACGGTGCGTTCAACAGCACCGCCCAGCCGACCAAGTTTCCGGCCGGGTTCTTCCACGTGTTCACCGGCTCCTACGACCTGGCCGCCGCGCACTGCGAGGTGACCGGCGTCTACACCAACAAGGCGCCCGGTGGAGTGGCCTACGCCTGCTCGTTCCGGATCACCGAGGCGGTGTATCTGGTGGAGCGGATGGTCGACATGCTGGCCGCCGAGTTGGGCCGCGACGCGGGCGAACTGCGACTGGCCAACCTGCTGCGGCCCGAGCAGTTCCCCTACACCTGCGCCACCGGTTGGGAGTACGACTCCGGCGACTACCCGCGCGCGCTGGAGAAGGCGATGGAAATCGCCGGCTACGCCGAGCTGCGGGCCGAACAGGCGGCCAAGCGAGAACGCGGCGAGTTGATGGGCATCGGCATCAGCTTCTTCACCGAGGCGGTCGGGGCCGGGCCACGCAAGCACATGGACATCCTCGGACTGGGCATGGCCGACGGCGCCGAACTGCGGGTCCACCCGACTGGCAAGGCGGTACTGCGGATCTCGGTACAGACCCAGGGCCAGGGGCACGAGACGACGTTCGCCCAGATCGTCGCCGAGGAACTGGGTATCCCACCCGAGGACGTCGATGTGGTGCACGGCGACACCGACCAGACGCCGTTCGGTCTGGGCACCTACGGTTCACGGTCCACCCCAGTATCAGGCGCGGCCACCGCGGTGGTGGCCCGCAGGGTGCGGGACCGGGCCCGGATCGTCGCCTCGGCCATGCTGGAGGTCGCCCCGGAGGACCTGGAGTGGGAGAAGGGACGCTGGTTCGTCGCCGGTGACCCCGGGCAGGGTCGGACCATCCAGGAGATCGCGCTGGCCGCGCACTCCAGCCTGGAACTGCCCGAGGGCGTTGAGGGGCACCTGGATGCGACCTGCGTCTACAACCCGCCGAACCTGACGTTCCCGTTCGGTGCGTACATCTGCGTGGTGGACGTCGATCCGGGTACCGGGCAGGTGAAGGTGCGCCGGTTCATCGCGGTGGACGACTGCGGAGTGCGGATCAACCCGATGATCGTCGAGGGCCAGGTGCACGGCGGGCTGGCCGACGGGGTCGGCATGGCGCTGATGCAGGGCATCGCGTTCGACGAGGACGGCAACTGCCTGGGCGCGTCGTTCATGGACTACCTGCTGCCCACCTCGCTGGAGTGCCCATCCTGGGAACTGGGGGAGACGGTGACCCCCTCGCCGCACCACCCGCTGGGCGCCAAGGGAGTGGGCGAGTCGGCCACCGTTGGTTCGCCGCCCGCCGTGGTGAACGCGGTGATCGACGCACTGGCCCCCTTCGGGGTCCGGCACGCGGACATGCCGCTCACCCCGGCGAACGTGTGGCGGACCATCCAGGGTCGTCCGTTCCGGACCGACCTGGCGATCAGCTGAGCTGACCCGGTGGGGGGTGACGTCACCCCCCACCGGACCCCCACACACGAACGCCGACGACTGGGGAGGACGCGGTGAGAGCCGACCTGACTGACCGGGTGGACGGGCTGGATGCCGGTCGTACCCCGTACGTGCTGGCCACGGTGGTGCGCGCGCAGCGGCCCACCAGCGCCAAGGCCGGTGACCGCGCCCTGGTGCTCCCCGACGGCACCATCGAGGGTTTCGTCGGTGGCGCCTGCGCGGAGTCGACGGTGCGGTTGCAGGGCCTGCGACTGCTGCGCACCGGGGAGTCCACGCTGCTGCGGATCACCCCCACCTCGGATGAGGCCGGGACCGAGGCCGAGTCGGACCTGGAGGGCCTCGTCACGGTGGGTAATCCGTGTCTGTCCGGCGGCACGCTGGAGATCTTCATGGAGACGGTGATCCCGCCGCCACTGGTACACGTCTTCGGTGACGCGCCGGTCGCCCGCGCGCTGGTCACCGTCGGTGCGGCACTCGGTTACTCGGTGGCCGTGACGGTCGACCCTCAGGCGCCGGTACCCCCCGACGCGGTCGCGGTCGTCGTGGCCTCACACGGCCGGGACGAGGAACCCGTGCTCGCCGCCGCGCTGGCCGGCAGTACCGGTTACGTCGGACTGGTGGCCA
>DATCXL010000917.1:0-5671 GCA_036565825.1 Mycobacteriales bacterium | reverse complement strand
GGCTCGTAGCCGGTCGAGTAGTCCCGCCCCTTCCTGTTCCAGCCCATCGGCCACGCTGGAACAGGGCGGGGTCTGGGTGTCGGGTGTGGTGGTCATGCGGCAACCTGCCGGGGGCGACGTGCTCCGGCGCGAAGGCCAGAGGTGATGGTCGAGTTCGCTTCCCGTTCGGTGCATTCGCATCGGGCGGTTGCGGCACGTTGCCGGGATGCGTCGAGTAGGGCGGCCCGGACGGTGTGTTCGTCCAGTGCGCCTCCGGCGACCAACTGGCCCAGTGCGATGGCGGCGAGGTACAGGGTGTGGTTGTGCGTGCCCGGTCCAGCGTTGGCAACTCGGTCGGTCTCGTCGTTGATCGCGGCGGTGATGTAGGCGGCGCGTCGGCCGATACCCAGATCGACGGTGACCGGCCGTGCGGGTGGTGTCGGCGCGGGTGTGAGCAACCGGGCGAGCCAGGTGGGTAGTGGCGCCACAGGCGCCTCGTGTAGCAGTTCGTACTGACGCCCGTTGACGATGCTGCCAGGGGCGACGACGTACCCGCCGTGCGCGCGGGTGTCGATCCACGGGCCGAGCTTCTTGCTGGTGTTCCGCAGCCGAACACCCGCCGATGGGGTGCAGTAGACGTGCAACCCGCCTCGCCCGGTACGGACGAGCCGGGTGTCGTAGGGCAGGGGTTGTCCGGCCCGGTCGGCGAGTACGGCCAGCACGTCCTCACCGCAGCGCACCCCGGGAATGCGCCAGTCTTCGGGCAGGGTGTCGCCGGGCTTGGGCTGGTCCAGGTCGATTACGACCAGCCCGGAGGGTCCGCAGGCGACACCAACGTTGTGGGTGGGGTGCGCGGTCCACCACCGGGTGACCCGGTCGGGGTCGGCGGTGGCGTGGTGCTCCCAGTCTTCGAACACCGGCCGCTTGTCACCAGGGCGCAGTGGGTGCACCCGCCATCCCCGCACGACGGCAGCTACCGCGGCGGCCAACAGGGCGGGTCTGTCGGGGGTCTTCGGGTTGGGCATGGTGGGACTCCTTGCGGGCTGGTGTGGTCAGTCGGTGTCGATGACCTCGGCGACCAGGGCGACCAGGTGCCCCGGGTTGGTCCAGGTGAGGAGTTGGGCCAGCGCGGCGTGAGCGGTGTTGGTGAGCTCGGTGATGGTGTGGTCGTGCAGCGCTTCGATCTGCGCGTCGATGTCGGGGTCGGCGGGCAGCAGGTCGACAGTGTCGAACCACCGGGCCGGGGTGGTGTGGGCGGTCTGGCAGCGGCAGAGCGGGCAGTAGTGCGACCCGTTACCGAGAGCCCATCCCTCGTCGCACGCGACCCGGTGAGCGTCACGTTCGGTGCCGAACAGCCGGTGGTCGGCCCCACCGCAGTTGTCGCAGACCAGCTCGACGCACTCCATCCGGTGGGGGACGTGTCCCGCGGCGACGTACTCGGCTGCCTCGGTAGGGCTGGGGAAGTACACGAGATCACCGTCCGAGGTGGTGGTCTCCCAGCGGATGACGTGAACGATGGCCATCAGACGGCGTCCTTCCAGATGCGTGCCGGTTGGGTGTCGACGTCGACCGGGTCCAGGTCGGCCGGTGGCATTTCGGAAACGGTGAACAGGCTGGGTTGGACCACTCCGGACGGGTTGCGTCGACGAGGGTGGTGGCAGCGGCAACGGCACGCCGTCCCGGCGTAGGTGCCAGCGCAGGACAGGTGTTCGCCGGTGCCGCACCATCCGGAGATGTACGGATAGGTGGTCACGCCGCCATCCCCGGTGTGCGGTGGGGTTGGTCAACGGTGTCGCCGGTAATGGCTTCGACCAGGGCGGCGATGAGGTCACGGGCGGCTGGTGGGGTGACGGCGTTGCCGAGTTGGCGAACGCGTTCGCGGCGGTTGCCGAGCACTGTGTAGTGGCGGGCGAACGCCATGCCTGCCTGTATCTCGTGGGGTTCCAGCATGCGGAACCGGCAGTCGTCGACCCGCAGCGACCCGGCGAGTAGGGCGTCACCCTCGACGGTGGTCTGTGTCGGCAGCGGGTGGGACACCGGGCGGACAGTGCCGGTGTCGTAGGCGTAGACCCAGGACACGAGGGATTGGTGGCCGGCGGTGGTGATGGTTCGTAGGGGTTCACCGACCGGGGTGCACATCTGGCCGTCGTCACCGCGGGCGGTGTTGTGTCGCATCACCAGGGCGTGGTGTTCACCGCCGGCGGCGACGGTCATCAGTGGCGCGGTGGTGGCCGGTCGGGCGACGCCGTTGTTCCGCAACGGCACCACCAGGGCCGTCTCGTTGCGGCCGGTCTGGGTGCGTGTCGGCTGGTTGACCGGTCGGGCGTTGACGCCGTGTCGTGCCTCAACGGGAACGAGTAGCGGCGGCACGGTGACCGCTTCGGTCTCGCGGGTGGTGCGTGTGCGCATCGGCTCGTCGACCGGGTAGGCGGTGTCGTTCCATGTGCCACCGGCCGGGGTGAGTAGGGGGCGGGCGTAGCGGCGGAGCCCGGCCTGGATGCGGCGCATCGTCGCGGCCGACAGTGGTCGGGCACGGTCGCCGATTCGCTCACCGGCGAGCGCCCAGTCGATCGCGACGGCGGCAGGAAGCACCGCCGGTGCGACCTCGGCGTTGCGGCACGCAAGGTTCGGACAGCGGTAGACGTACTGGGCGCGGTATCGGCCGTGTTGCTTGTCGGGGCGCTTCCACGCCTGAACGGCCTGCACCGTGGTGTCGCAGGTGGGGCACCACGCGGGCGGGCGGGTCCAGCGGTTCAGGTCGGGGCAACGGATGGAGTCCAGGTGCCCGACGCAGTACCAGCGGTCGCGTGACTGTGGGGCAGGTTCACCGAGTCGGCCGGCGAACATGCTGTTCAGGTAGACGAAGTGCAGGCAGTACCCGGCAGCGCGTAGTGCCGCCTTCCACGCCTGGTAGTACATCCAGCCGTGGACGTCAACGACGTTCTCGACCACGAACGCCCGGTAGGGGCGCCCACGAAGCGTCATCGCCTCGACGAACCGGCAGACGTCCCACATCGTCGCTCTGGACCGTTCGGCAGCCTCGTCGGGCAACGTCTCATCGAACAGGTCTGGTTGCCGGCCTGCCCGCTTCTTGCCCTTCGCCTGGGAGTGGTTGGTGCACTCCGGTGACGCCCACAGCAGATCGGTGACCGGGTAGCGGCGCGGGTCGGTCTGGGAGATGTCGGCGCAGTCGTGGTCAGCCCAGGGCAGGTTCTGGGCATGGGTCTGGACAGCGAGTCGCCAGTGGTTGGCAGCCATGCGAACTCGCACGCCCGGCACCTGTTCGGCGCCGGTACTCGACCCGCCGGCACCGCAGAACAGGTCAGTGATCGTCAACATCAGACGGGTCCTTCCAGCCACGGGTGAGTGGGGCTATGGAGGTGGCGGGTGTTCGTCACAGTCGCTTCTGGAAGCCCGCGGTGCGGGCGGCGCGATCGGCGTCGTGCCGGTGCACGCGCCAATCTGTCTGTGCCTCGTTGGCGTACCTGAAGCCATTGGGCGCGGTGGTGCGGGCGCCGCATGAGCAGAACCACTTGTGGTCTGTGATCCGGCTGCGTCCGACTTGGCGAGTCGTACGGGTGAAGGTGGCGATGTGGTCGGGTGCCATCAGACGGTGCCTTTCCTTTGATTACTCTGTGTGGTCGCACGTGGGTGTGGGTAGTGGAGGGAGGGAGGCACGTGGTGTGTCTCCGACCCGTGGAAATCGGCGTATTTTCGGGGCGCTTGGCCGGGTTGTGTGGCGGGTCCCTGGCGGGTGTTTCCGCAGGTCAGATCAGGGAGTCGAGTCAGGGAGCCGGCCAGGGAGAACTCCCTGGGATCCCGCTGGATCCCTGGCTAGCTTCCGGTGTCCTCGTCGGTGTGGTCCTCCACGCTGTGGTCACGCTCGGTGATGGCCTGGTGGATGTCCTCGGCGCGGACGACCATGACGCCGTCGGACTTGCGGGGTCCGATCTTGTGGTCGGCCAGGGCGGCGGTGAGGTCGCCGAAGTTCCAGCGTTCGTAGAGGTCGGGGTTGGCCTCGGCGAGGCGTCCGAGGATGACCTGGGTGCGGACTCGCTTCTCGCCGCGTAGGGCGGTGGCGATGTCGGCCAGGTGGTCGACGGTGACGGCGGGGGTTGTCGGGCGGGGCTGCCCGCCGACGGGTACGGCGGGGTGGACCTTGGCCATGGCGCGGGTGATCACGTCGGTGGCCGCGTCCCATCCGGTGTCGTCATCGACGGGGATGAAGTACCAGCGGACGATCTCGAATCGTTCCTCGGTGGCGCCGGTGAGGATGGAGGTTCCGCGGTCCTTGCCTGGTCGTAGTTCGGTGGCTCGGATACCGGCTTGGAATGATCCGTCGCCGAGGAACCCGTCGTTGGAACGCCAGGTCTTGACCGCGAAGCAGGCGTTGATCTGGACCAACTCCACGATCTTGGGTGGGATGGCCTCAGCCCGGCTGGACTGGGTGTCGAACCCCAGGGTGATCGCGGTCTTCCGGGCCCGGCGCAGGGTTTGCACGGCATAGTCGGCGGCGTCCTTGCCGTACTCGTCGTGTCCGAACAGTTCGTGGCACTCGCTGTAGACGGCCACGATCGGTCGAAGGTCGGGGTGCTTCTCGGCGAGCCCGCGGGTGACCTTCTTCGCGCCGAGTTCGGCAAGTCGTTCCTCGCGGCGGGCGACCTCGGCGTACAGGTCCCGCAGCGAGGCCAACCCGGCGGCGGCCACCTCGTCGTCCACGCCGCGTTCGTAGCGGGCCAGTCGGGGCTGGTAGGCGTCGAAATCGCCGTTGTTGGCGAACACGTACACCCACAGTTCCGCCAGCGGGTCCAACGCGGCACCGAGCATCGCCACGCGCACGCCGTTGCTCTTGCCCTGGCCCATCATGCCGCCCCACACCAGGTTGGCCTGGACCAGCGCGGGTGCGATCTGGTCGCCCCGCTGGGACACCCCCAGCGGTATCCCGGTGAACACGTCGGCCGTCCCGGAGTGCAGCAACGGGTACTCAGGGGCGGGCTTCTCGGTCGATCCCCGGTCGGCCACCCACAGGTCGACGTAGCCGGCCCGTTCGGCGGCTGACGGCCACACCTCCAACGGATCACGGTGCAGGTTTCGGGCCAGAACAGTGCGCTTGTCGGCGACCATCTCAGGAGTCACGCCCATGGGCAGGCTGAACACCGCCTGGTAGCCACGCTTGTTCACCCGTACCGGTGGGGTGTCGAACTGCACCGACCACCCACCCTTGAGTGCCTTGTTCAGCGGGGCGACACCCAGGTTGGCCAGGGCCTCGGCGATACCCACAGGGGTGACGATCATCGTCGCCTCGTCCCGCTGGGCAGGTGCCTGCGCCCAGGCGGGCAACGCCCCGTGGAGATGCCCGGCCCGGTATGCGGCGACCAGCCATGCCGGTGCCGTCCCGTAGAGGACGACATGAACCCCCACGGCCGCCACGAACAGAAGCACGTTGCCCACCGCGGCGACGAAGCCCCATCCGACCGCGATCCCGAGGACCACCAGGACTCCCAGCAGCACGGTCAGGGCGACCAGCACGGCCAACAGCAGGTTCCGAAGCGTATGGGGCAGGTCGTGGATGCGTTGCCGGCGGGCCGCCTTCGCCTGTTCCAGCCGGGTGAGCCACGCGTCCAACGCCTCGGTGTCATCGTTGGCTCTGGCCCGGCGGACCTGTTCCCGGATCGCCGCGTGGGTGGCCGCG
>DATCXL010000567.1:0-2432 GCA_036565825.1 Mycobacteriales bacterium | reverse complement strand
GGCGGCCGCCTCGACGAGTCCCTCCTCGGAGTACTCGATCATCGAGCGGTAGTGGGCCGCGCCCAGGAAGTAACGCAACTCCACCGGCCGGACCCGCTGGCACACCTGCGACACCAGCAGGGAGTTACCCAGCGACTTGCTCATCTTCTCTCCGCCGAGGGTGACCAGGCCGTTGTGGAGCCAGTACGAGGCGAATGGGTCACCGGCCGCCTGCGACTGGGCAACCTCGTTCTCGTGGTGCGGGAAGACCAGGTCCAACCCACCGCCGTGGATGTCGAACGCCGAGCCCAGGTAGCGCTCTGCCATCGCCGAGCACTCCAGGTGCCAGCCCGGCCGGCCCGGCCCCCACGGCGTGTCCCAGAACGGCTCACCGGGCTTGGCGCCCTTCCACAGGGTGAAGTCCTGCGGTCGGCGCTTACCGCCCCCCTCGTGTTCCTCCGAGGGCTGCATCTGGTCCGGACGCTGGCCGGACAGCTTGCCATAGTCCGGCCAGGAGGACACGTCGAAGTACACGTCGCCGTTGGCCGGGTAGGCATGCCCGGTGTCGATCAGCCGCCGAATCAGGCTGACCATCTCGGGCACGTGACCGGTGGCCCGCGGCGCCACGGTCGGCGGCAGGCAGCCGAGCACGTCGTAGGCCTCGGCGAAGGCCCGCTCGTTGCGCTGCGCGACCACCCAGAACGGCACGCCCTCCTCGGCCGCCCTGGCCAGGATCTTGTCCTCGACGTCGGTCACGTTACGGCAGAAGGTGACCCGGTATCCGTCGTGCTCCAGCCAACGGCGCAGGATGTCGAAGTTGACCATCGACCGGACGTGACCGATGTGCGGCGGAGCCTGCACGGTGGCGCCACACAGGTAGATCGACGCATGCCCGGGGCGCAGCGGAACGAAGTCGCGGATCGAACGGGCGTTCGTGTCGTACACGCGCAGATTCACTGGTGGATCCTATGGCGAGGTGGGTGGCGGATTCGCCCGGTCAGGCACGACGCTACGCGACCGCGGCACTGGTCGGCACCGGGTCGGCAGGCGCCTGTGGACAGGAGTCGGGGCCTGTGGACAACCGCCTCCCGACGCCGGGAACCGTCACTCCGTGGGTGGAAAATGTGGCGTGGCGGTTGGATCCCCCTGGGTGGGTGGGCCGTGCCCGGAAACTGGCTGGGTTATGTGTGGTCAGCCCGGTCAATCCGGTCAGGCGGTTCAACCGGTCAACCCGGTCAACCCGGTCAGCCCCGCCAACCGCGGTCAAACCGTCGACCCGTCAACCCGTCAATCCGTCAACCGAACAGCCGTTTCACCGTCTGCACGGTGACGATGCCGTGTTGGATCGCGAACTCGACCAGTTGCTCCTTGCGGGCGCTACGGCGGGGCGCGCCAGACTCCATCCGGGCCACCGCCTGGGCCTGCTCGGTCGGCGTGGCGGTGCGGGCCCGATCGGCCGTCCAGGGCTTCTCCCCGATCGGCAGCTTCTCCCGCACGTCGTCCAGCCGGCGGTCCACCCAGTCACCGCTGCGCGGCCCGGGCAACAGCCGGCACTGCCAGAGCCGGTCGGCCACCTGCTGGCTGGTCGGTATCCACGGGCTGTCCGGGTTGCGCAGGGTCGGCTCACACAGCGCGACCAGACAGTGAAAGTACGCGGTGTCCTCACTCAGTGACCAGGCCGGCCGGGTCCGTTCGTCGACGATGGCGTTGTCCGCGCCCAACGGCACCGGCTCGGACTCCCGGTCCGGGTCGTCGTCACCGGTGACCTCGACATCGAAGGAGTCCGGCGTGCCGGCGAAGGACACCCGCGCCCGCCCGGTGAGCACGAGTTGGGCGCCACCACGCCGCAACGAGCTGCGAACCGCCCGGCTGCCCTCCTCGAGCAGCAGCGGGTTCGACCCGGTGTTGGTGACCAACACGCCGTAGGGAGTCAGCTCCAGGGTGCCGGCCCGGCGACTCACCAGCACGCTGTCACTGACCTCCAGGTCGACCTGCCGACCAGACGCCCTGCGGCCAAACGTCATCGTCTCGCCCTCGGCGAGCGGAACGGCTTCTTGCCCGGGCACATGCACCCGAGCGGTGACTGAATGCGGCGGCACGGGTCCTAGTGTCTGTGAGTGGTCGAGGAAATTACGTCAACTGCCCTGGTGATTATGAACCAAGGGTCATCGTAGAGGATCTGCGAGGCCAACAGCGTGCCGATGACCGCGCCGAGCAGGATGGTGAACAGGCCCCAGACCAGGCGCCTGAACGGCGACCGTCGGGTTCTCCGGACCGGCGGCACCACGACCGGCGCCGACGTGGCCGGCGGCGGGTAGCCGACCGCTCGCTCCTCCGAACGCTCCCGTTCGAGCACTTCCAGCCGGTAGGACAGGTCGGTGTAACGGTGGGCCAACCGGTCGCGTTCGGCCACCAGTGCCTCGGTGCGCCGGATCGCCTGGTCCCGGTCCCGG
>DATCXL010000560.1:0-3776 GCA_036565825.1 Mycobacteriales bacterium | reverse complement strand
AACTATTTCAACGGCGGTAACTACTCCGTCTATCTCGCGCCCACTGGGACGAACCGTACGATCCGCGATAACACGTTCACCCGTAACTACGTCTACGGGCCGGACAACGTCGACGGACAGTACGTGTGGACCGGTAACCGCTACACCGACGGCAAGCCGGTCAACCCCTAGATGGTTGGTTCCAGCCTGTCTGCCGATTGTCCCTGTGGACCAGGGGGTTTGAGGGTGGTGTGGGGTGGAGCGAAGCTCCCCGCACGGAAGGCAGCGCAGCACCATGCCCTCTGCGGCGGGGCCCCGGAGCCGAGGCTTCGCCCCGGCGAGGGCCTGGAAACAACCATCACGGTGGAGAGGTGATCCTCGAAGGGGCCGAGCGCATCGGGCGGTGCCTTCGGATCGGTCATCTACTCGGTGGATCCTGGCCTCCACGCACGTCCCCGGGCGCTTCCCGGACTGTGTCTTGGAAGGGGACCTCGGCGGTGTCCACGGAGGTATCCCCAGTGGAGTTGCCGGTGGAGTTGCCAGTGGTGGCGTCGGGGGTGGGCGGAGGGTTGGGAGGCGGCTCAGGGGTGCGCAGCGCCGCGTAGACCACCAGACTTCCGGTGTCCACACCGCCGTGGCCCGGGCGGTCCCGGAAGGCCACCAGGCGCAACTCGGCTCTCCGACTGGAGGCGTAGACCTGGCCGGTCGGCAGCCCCGGTCCAGGAAAGCGTGTCACCTGGTAGACCTCGAACGCGGCGGTGAGGCCGTCGCCACTGCGGATCAGCACGCTGTTGCCGGGCCGCAGTTCGCCGAGCCGGGCGAACACCGCCTGCCCCGAGTCAACCTGACCGATGATCAGCGCTGGGGGACTGTCGGTGTCGCCCGGGTACGGGCCGCCGCCGTACCAGCCGGCCGTGCCAGGGTCCGTCGGCGGACGCAGCGTGCCGTCCGGTTTGGTGTCGAGTCTGGCCAGCCTGGACCGCACCCCGATCACCGGAATGCTGACCTCGACCGGCGGGGCGTGCCGTTGACCGCCGCCCAGGCCGACTGCCGGCACCGGCAACGAGTCGACCGGGGCGACCGGTACCGGCCGGGGCGCGGCCGCTGGGAGGGGACCGAGCAGACCACGGTCACCGTGCAGGACCGCCAGTGCCAGTGCCACCGTGCCCAGGGTGAGAACCGTCCGGGTGATGGCCAGCGCGCCACGGTGCGTCCGCCGCCGCGCCGGCCGACCCTCTGGCGGTTCGGTGGCCGATGCGCGCTGGGGATGCTTCCCGTTCGGGTATCCGGTGCTCAACGGTGCCCCTCCGTCCTGCCAGCCGAACTTCGACGGGTGCCCGGCGGTCTCCGGTCGACTGTCCGGTCGGCCGTCCGGCCGGTGTCCCGGCGATGATCTGGGTGCGGGGGAGTGACTGGCCTCAGTGGACCACACGATGTACCGGTCCGCATCGGCTGGAACGAGCGCGGGCAGGTTCGGATGTCCCGACCTGGGCGCCGTCGGATCCCCACCGCGACGGACCGAGGCCGGTCGTGGTGCGATCGGTCGCGTGTGGACCGCCCGGTCAGGTGTTTCCTGGCGGGCGGCAGCACCGGAGGGTGATCGAGGGCGTTCTCACGCCGCCATCAGGGTGACGCACGGCCGGCCCTGACCGGGCCGGTCCGCCCGACACGCGACCCGGATGCCCGGGCCAACGTCAGGGTTGGCGAGCCAGCCGGGTGAGGATCGCGGCCGAGGCGGTGATGCCGGCGAAGAACCAGCGCAGTTCCAGGTTCTCGTTGGGCGCGTGGTTGGCCTCGTCGGCGTTGGCCAGCGGCACACCGAAGCAGGGCAGTCCGAGTATGTCGGTGAACGCGAAGATCGGCACACTTCCACCGAGCGCCGGCAGTACCAGCGGTGACTGTCCCAGACCTTCGGCCGCACCGTCGCGGATCGCGGTCAGGTAGCGGGAGTCAGCCGAGGTACGCGACGGTTCCATTCCACCGGCCGGTACGAACTCCACATCGGGTGCGACCCGTCGCACGTGCCGGCCGAGCAGTTCGGTGACCCGGTCGACCCGCTGGTTGGCGACCAGTCGGACGTCGCAGCGGGCCACTGCCACGTTCGGAATGACGGTGCGATGCTCGTCGCCGTCGTGGCAGGTCAACGAGTTGATCGACAACGTGGGCCAGGCGGCCAGGCGTTCGTAGAGCCCACGGCCGGCCGGTGGGTCCAGTGCGGACACTCCCAGTGTGCGCAGGACCCCCTTGGTGTCCTCCGGCAACTCCGCCAGGAGTGCGCGGTCGGCGTCGGTGAACTCGCGCACGTCGTCGTAGAAACCGTCCACGAGCACCCGCCCGTCGGGGTCACGCATGGAGGCGAGCAGTTCCACCAGCCGCCAGGCCGGATTCGGTGCGACCCCGCCCCAGTTGCCGGAGTGCGTCACATGACTGGCGCCATGGGCGCGCAGTTCGAATTTGAGAATGCCGCGCACTCCCAGGCACAGGCTCGGTTGGCCCGAGGAGTGCACCGGTCCGTCGCTCCACAACACCAGGTCGGCGGCCAACCGGTCCCGGTACCGTTCGGCCACCCAGGGCAGGTTGGGGCTGCCCATCTCCTCCTCGCCGTCGAGGATCACCGTGACCGGGCAGGGTAACCCGCCGCGGGTGGCGCGAAGTGCGTCCAGCCCGAACAGGTGGGCCAGGTGTTGGCCCTTGTTGTCCCCGGTGCCCCGGCCGTAGAGGCGGCCGTCGCGCACCTCCGGTGCGAACGGCGGGCTGCGCCATTCGGTCAGTGGTCCGGGCGGTTGGACATCGTAGTGGCCGTACACCAACACCCGGGGTGCGCCGGACGGGCCGCCGTCGGCATGCCCGATGACCACCGGGGCACCCGGGGTCGGCAGCACCTCGGCGGCCATGCCAACAGCCCGCATCAGACCGGCCGCGTGTTCGGCCGTCTCGGCCAGGCCCTGGCCGGTCGCGCTGACACCTGCCTGGGCCACATAGTCGACCAGCGTCGCCAGGAACCGCTCCTGGTTGGCCCGCACGTACGCCCTCACGTCGTCCACGTGACATGCCTCCCAGCGCCGGTTCTCTCGATCCTGGCAACCGTTCCTACCTTTCCGCAACGGACCAGCCCTTGGTCAGCGGCCAACTCGTGGCGCGACCGGACGAACTGGTGGCGACCGTGGCCGACAGCGCGTTCAGCGCTGACGCGACGATCCGTGATCTCCAGGTGGCCGGCCTGCACATCCAGGATGTCGGATCAGCGGTTCGACAACCCTGCACCGGACCACGGTTGCGGGGAGTCTGGCGTTTGACCGGTTGCGCTGCCGTGGTCGGCTCGTGCTCGACGGAGTCACCTGTGGTTCGCCGGTGGTACTGCGCGGGTGTGACCTCGTCGGCGGCCTGGACGCCATCCGACTGGCCCGGTCACGGCCGTTGTCATCCGGTGACTCCGGGTCGCTCCGCCGACCCGAGGAGGACGTGGTCGCGGCACGGATCGAGGCCAGCACGGTGACCGGGCCGGTCTCGGTGGTGGTGAACGCCCCGTCGGATCAGATCGTGCTGGCGGACACGTCGATCGTCGGGCAGTTACGTTTTCCTCCGGCGTCGGCCTGTTACCGCATCCTGGGCTTTCCCATCTTCCCATTCTGGGTGTGCTCGCAGGTGTGATCCATTGTCTGGGGCCAACAGTGACCAAGACCTCACGCTCGGCGGGCGAGTCGGCACGACGACCAGCACCGCACCGGGCCGTGCTGCTCGGGACCAGGCGGCGGTGGGCCGCGGCACCAGCGTGGCCACGGCCCACCGCAGGGCTC
>DATCXL010000549.1:0-3008 GCA_036565825.1 Mycobacteriales bacterium | reverse complement strand
GCGGTCGCCTTGTCAGCGGACCTACTCCGCGAACTGGTCGAACAGGACGCCGCGACCAGGGGGATCGAGCCGTCGGAGGTGTTGCGGCAGGAGCTTGGCGTTGAGGAGGAACCCGACCGGTTCTGGCGCACCGTGGAGGACAACCTCCGTGCCGGCCGGGTGCGGTTGATCTTCCTTGCCGACCGGTTACACCCTGATCTGGTGAGGATCATCGAGTTCCTCAACGGGCAGATGCGCGACACCGAGGTGCTGGGCATCGAACTGCCCCGGTACACCGGTGAGGGCCAGCATGTCATCTACGTGCCACAGGTGGTCGGACGAACCATGGTGGCGGTGGACACGAAGGGCGGCAGTACCAACGGCCGTAAAAGATGGACCCGGGACACGATGCTCGACTTCGCTCGTAACGTGTGCAGTCCCGACGAACTCGCCTTCGTCCAACGGTTACTGGACCATGTCACCGCCTGTGGCTTCCGCTTCGCCTGGGGAGTGGGTGCCACGCCTGGGGTGACCGGGCGGTACCTGGTCGACGGAGTTGACACTCCGCTGTGGAATGTCGTCATCGGTGCCGAACCAGGAAAAGGTAAGTTCTACTTCTCCCTCCCGGATTTCGCGAGGGGGCACCCTGGCCCGCGGTTGACCGCTTACGCGGCAGCAGTGGGCCAGATCGGTGGACTCGCCGATCAGGTCCGACAGTCCGAAGCTGGCGGGTGGAAGTCCTACCCGCGCCTCTCCCTCGCCGAGGCCGCTGCCGTACAGGACAGGGTCCTTGCCGCCGTGGAGACCGCCCGCTCTGACGGCACCGTCGCGTAGATCCCGGTTGCGGTGCCCCCGACGTCAGCGTCGGACATTGTCCGGCTTACGATGGCCGGCTCGGCCCGAGTAGGTTGCGGACACAACAACATTGGGTGAGTGGGGCAGATGGCTGCTGGGGGGATGTCGGAACCCGCGCCGGGGGGCGCACCAGGGGTCCGGCTGGAACAACTCGTGCCCGGGGTCCGGGTGGCAGGGCTGGTCGGGGCTGACCCGGTCACCGTCGACGCGGTGCGCTGGTACGGCGGCAACGCCGTCGAGGTGACCCACCACGACGACGACGGGCACGCCGGCCGGACCGTGCTGAACCGCGACCACGAGCCGCGGCTGCGACTGGACCGGGGCGGCCGGTCACACGCGCTGGACGGCGACCCGGAGTCCTGGCGGTTGGCCGCCGAGGCGTTACGCATCCGCTACGCCGCCCTGTTCGACCCGATGCTGGCGGTGACCACCAGCGACCTGGCGGTGTTGCCGCACCAGATCAGGGCCGTCTACGGCGAACTGTTGCCGCGCCGGCCGCTGCGGTTCCTGCTGGCCGACGACCCGGGTGCTGGCAAGACCATCATGGCCGGCCTCTACATCAAGGAACTGCTGCTGCGCGGCGACCTGGCCCGCTGCCTGGTGGTCGCCCCCGGCGGTCTGGTGGACCAGTGGCAGGAGGAGCTGTACGACAGGTTCGGCCTGCACTTCGACCTGCTCACCCGAACGCTGGTCGACCAGGCGATGGACGGCACCGTCTTCGACCGCCACCCGCTGCTGATCGCCCGGATGGACCAACTGTCCCGCTCGGACGAACTTCTGGCCAGCCTGGAACGGTCCGACTGGGACCTGGTCGTGGTGGACGAGGCGCACCGGATGAGCGCGCACTTCTCCGGCACCGAGGTGAAAAAGACCCGGCGTTACCAGCTCGGCCAGTTACTGGGCCGGCTCACCCGGCACCTGTTGTTGATGACCGCCACCCCGCACGCGGGAAAGCAGGAGGACTTCCAACTCTTCCTGGCCCTGCTCGACGGGGACCGGTTCGAGGGCCGCTACCGCGACGGCATCCACACCGTGCAGCCGGGCGACCTGATGCGCCGGATGGTCAAGGAGGACCTGCTCACCATGGAGGGCCGCCCGCTGTTCCCCGAGCGGCGCGCCTACACCGTCCCCTACGAGCTGTCCCCGGCCGAGCGGGACCTCTACGACGCGGTCACCCAGTACGTGCGCGAGGAGATGAACCGGGCCGAGCGGTTGAGCGCCTCCGGTGACCGGCGACGCGGCAACACCGTGGGGTTCGCACTGACCGTGCTGCAACGCCGGTTGGCCTCCAGCCCGGAGGCGATCCTGCGCAGCCTGGAACGCCGCCGCACCCGGCTGGAACGTCGCCGCCGCGGGATGGCCAGGGACGCCTCGGTCGCCGAGGAGAAGAAGCTGCGGCAGCGGCTGGACGAACTACTGGGCCGCAACACCGACGGGGATGTGGACGACCGGCTGGACGACCTGGCCGGTGAGGAGCGTGAGCAGGTCGAGAACGACGTGGTGGACGCGGCCACCGCCGCCCGCACCGCAGCCGAGTTGGACAAGGAGATCGCGATCTTGGCCGACCTGGTGGAACTGGCCCACCGGGTCCGGTACTCCAACTCCGACCGCAAGTGGTCGGAGTTGCGCACCCTGCTCGCCGACCACGACCTGACCCGCGACCCGGCCGGCAACCTGCGCAAGATCATCGTGTTCACCGAGCACCGGGACACCCTGGCCTACCTGGTCGACCAGATCCGCACCCTGCTGGGCCGCACCGACGCGGTGGTGTCCATCCACGGCGGCACCGGCCGGGAGGAACGGCGGGCCGTCCAGCAGCGGTTCACCCAGGACGAACGGGTGCGGGTGCTGGTCGCCACCGACGCGGCCGGGGAGGGCCTGAACCTGCAACGGTCCCACCTGATGGTCAACTACGACCTGCCGTGGAACCCGAACCGGATCGAGCAGCGGTTCGGCCGCATCCACCGGATCGGGCAGACCGAGGTCTGTCACCTGTGGAACCTGGTCGCGGCCAACACCCGCGAGGGCGAGGTGTTCACCCGGCTGCTGGCCAAGATCGAGGAACAGCGCAGGGCCTACTCCGGCAAGGTGTTCGACGTGCTCGGGCAGGCGTTCACCGAGCGGCCGTTGCGTGCGCTGCTGATCGAGGCGATCCGCTACGGCGACCGCCCGGA
>DATCXL010000543.1:0-2524 GCA_036565825.1 Mycobacteriales bacterium | reverse complement strand
CCGCCAACGGGTGGGAAACCAGACTTACCCGACCGTCCGGAACGCTCCTGCCACGCCGTCCGTGGCCATAGCCCACGTTCATACAGGTTGACTCCGCTGAGCGAAAGACCCGACACCCCGCGTGGTCGATGATCCATCCCGATCTGCGGCGTTACGTCCAGACCGTGTCACCCGAAAGCGCACCGACGATCCGATCGGCGCCCGGCCGAGCCGCCTTCGGCGGGCGCGAGACACTGGACCCCATGCCGCCGGCCGACCACCGTGTCACCCTGCTCATCCGGGCGAACTGCCACCTGTGCGACAACGCGCGTGCCGTGCTGGCCGCGTTGGCCGGCGAGTTGGGTGTCCGGTGGGAGGAACTCGACGTGGACGCCGACGCCGAACTGGGCGCCGAGTACGGCGCGCTGGTGCCGGTCGTGCTGGTGGACGGGGTCGAAACCGGTTACCTCGATATCGACGAACCGGCCCTGCGTTCGGTCCTGCTCGACTGACCGTCCGACGCCTGGAGCGGGGTCTTCGCCAACTGCCGAGGTCGATGTGGTGCCGATAGCTCGACATTTATCGTTAAGTCTCCTCAGCGATATACGAGTCTGGCATCGATTTGAAACCTGATGGAAGATCTGAAGTGTGAGTCTCACCACGGAATGCGGGCGTTCCAGGTGACCTGGGCCGATCGACTTTGTGCAGGACTTCACAAGCCGTTACCGTGACACGGTAGGAAATCGCCTTTACCACACGGTGAGGCCCTGGCCAGGGCCGGGGTGATGGCGTGGTGCCCTCCAGGAGCCCTCAGTGACCGACCAGCGTGACCCGGACGACGGTGCCGCCCGTGAGCCGAAGGCCGACCGCTGGCGCAGCGTTCCCGAGGCGACGGTGGCGCGACTGGCGGTGTACCTGCGGGCGCTGACGACGCAGGCCGACCAGGGCGTCATCACGGTCTCCTCGGAGGAGTTGGCCACCGCAGCCGGGGTGAACTCGGCCAAACTGCGCAAGGACCTGTCGCACCTGGGGTCCTACGGCACCCGCGGGGTCGGCTACGACGTCAGCACCCTCATCGAGCAGATCTCCCGCGCCCTTGGTCTGACCCAGCACCGCGCCGTCGCGCTGGTCGGAATCGGGAACCTGGGCCACGCCCTGGCCGGCTATGGTGGCTTCGCCAGTCGCGGGTTCCGCATCGTGGCACTGTTCGATGCTGAGCGGGCCCGGGTGGGTGAGCCGATCGCCGGCCTGAGGGTGCGTCACATCGATGACCTGGACGATGTGGTCCGGTCCGAACACGTGTCCATCGCGGTGATCGCCACCCCGGCCGGTGCCGCCCAGGACGTCTGTGACCGACTGGTCGCCGCCGGTGTCACCAGCATCCTGAACTTCGCCCCGGCGGTCCTGTCGGTGCCAGACAACGTCGACGTGCGCAAGGTCGACCTTGCCGTGGAACTGCAGATCCTCTCCTTCCACGAGCAGCGAAAGGCCAGCGCCGGCGACAACGACGGCACCTTCGAGGAGGTCGGATGAACGACGTCGAGTCGGCCACGACACGGCGGGTCCCCCACCGATCACCCGACGGCGTGCCGGAGTGGGGCCGGGCATGAGCCTTCTGGTTGTCGGCCTGAGCCACCGCAGCGCGCCGGTCACGCTGCTCGAACAGGCCAGCATCGCCGGTGACGACGTGCCGAAGGCGCTACAGGAACTGGTCCGTGGGCAACATGTGTCCGAGGCCCTGGTGCTGTCCACCTGTAACCGCATCGAGGTGTACGCCGACGTCGACCGGTTCCACGGTGGCGTCCACGACGTGACCGCCCTGCTCGCCCGCGGCGCCGGTGTGGAGATCCCCGCTCTGGGTGAACACCTGTACGTGCACTATGAGGACGCAGCGGTCGAACACATGTTCGAGGTGGCGGCCGGCCTGGACTCCATGGTGGTCGGCGAGTCGCAGATCCTCGGGCAGCTCAGGTTGGCCTACCGGGTCGCCGGCGCGGAGAACGCGGTGGGCCGGATCCTGCACGAGCTGTGCCAGAAGGCACTGCACACCGGTAAGCGGGTTCGCAGCGACACCGGCATCGACCGGCTCGGCGCCTCCCTGGTCTCGGTCGCGTTGGAACAGGCGACGGTGATCCTGGGGCAGTTGGCCGGTCGGCGTGCGTTGGTGGTCGGCGCCGGTTCGATGGGGGCCCTGGCCGCGGCCACGCTACGTCGGGCCGGGATCGGCTCGCTGGCGGTGGTGAACCGGACCCGGGCCAACGCGGTTCGGCTGGTCGCGGCGTACAACGGCACCGCCGGTGGGCTGGAGGACCTGCCCACCGAGATCGGCCGAGCCGACCTGGTGGTGGCATCCACCGGGGCGACCGGCCTGGTGGTGCCCTATGACCTGGTTGAGCGGGCGATGTCGGCCCGCGCCGGTCGCCCGCTGGTCGTCGTCGACCTCGCCCTGCCCCGGGACGTGGATCCGGCGGTTGCCGGGTTGCCGGGAGTCACCTACGTCGGGCTGGACGCGCTGCGTGAGGTGCTGGTCGGTGACGGCGTTTCC
>DATCXL010000912.1:0-2107 GCA_036565825.1 Mycobacteriales bacterium | reverse complement strand
TCCAGGTCGGCGACCACCGCCTCGTGCCGCCAGTACCGGTACCGGTCGACCACGTTGCGCCGGTCGCCGTTGGCAAGCAGGTCGGGGTCCAGCCGAGGGTCCTCCGGCCATGGCCTGGGATGCGGGCCGACCCCGACCTGCTCTGGATCGTTCTCGGTCACGGCGCCATGATGACCCACCCGCAACCCCGGCCGCCCCGCCAGGGCCACCGTCAACGGGCCCGGCGCCGCCAACCGGCCCGGTGGTACCGCGATCTGACCGAAGCCCGGGTCGTCTACACCTCTCTGGCGATTCCGTCAGACCGGTCGACAGAGCGGTCGCGAAGGTGACGCGGCTCGTCCGCCCGCGCGGTGAGGATCCACGGCCCGTCCTCGGTCACCGCGACGGTGTGTTCCCAGTGCGCCGAGACCGACCCGTCACAGGTCATCACCGTCCAGCCGTCGGGCGAGGTCTGGAACGCCGGCGAACCCAGGGTGAACATCGGCTCGATCGCGAACACCAGCCCCGGCCTGATCCGCATCCCTCGACCGGGGCGACCCCGGCCGGGCACCAACGGATCCTCGTGCAGGGCCCGTCCCACCCCGTGCCCGCCCAACAGGTAGCCGTCGTGCTCGGCCACCACACCGTGGCCGCGCCGCGCGGCCACACCCTCGATCGCCGCCGAGACGTCGCCGAGCCGCTTTCCGACCGTCAGCGCGGCGATGCCCTGCCAGAGTGCCTGATGGGTGGCCGCGACCAGGTCTCGGACCTCCGGAGGTGCGTACTCGTCGCCGCCCACCACCCAGGTGCAGGCCGAGTCGCTGTGGAACCCGTCCAGCAGCACCCCACAGTCGATCGACAACACGTCACCCGCCCGCAGGCGGACCCGCGGCGACGGGATCCCGTGCACGATCTGCGGCCCGACCGAGGCGCACACCGTGGCCGGATAACCGCGGTACCCCAGGAACGAGGGCTGCCCGCCCCGGCTCCGGATCTCCCGCTCGGCCAGGGCATCCAGGTCGGTGGTGGTCAGACCGGGGCGTACCGCGTCGCGCAGTACCTCCATGACACGGGCCAACATGGCGCCGGCCCGCGCCATCCGTTCGATCTCCTCGGGCGTCTTGCGTACCACCATCGCGGCGAACCCTTTCCTCGCGCTGTCGGTGGCACTCGCACTGCCGTGCCCGGATTATCGCACCGGTCAGCCCGGTTGGGCGCGTAGGAACCGGCCGAAGTGCGGCACGGTGAAGGCCACCGCGCCCCGCTCGGCGCTGAACACCAGCCCTTTCTTTATCAACCCGTCCCGGGCCGGCGACAGGCTTGACGGTTTGCGCCCCAGTGCGGTGGCCACCTCGGCGGTGGACACCGGGCCGTCCCCGAGCAAGGCCATCGCCCGCATGTAGTCCCGTTCGGCCGGAGTCGCCCTCTCGTACCGACTGCCGAAGAAGCCCACCGCCAGTTCGGCCTGGGCCTCCGGTGCGGCCACCGCCACGTCGGCCGCGGTGATCGGACTGGCCGGAGCGTGGTCCCAGGTGACCTTCCCGTAGGCCTGCACGAAGTACGGATATCCGTCGGCCGCGGCATACAGCGCGTCCAGGGCCTCCGGCGCGAAGTCGACGCCCTCGCGTTCGGCCGGGGCGACCAGCGCCAGGTCCGCGGCATCACGTTCCAGCCGGTCGATACGGACATACCGAAACAGTCGCTCGGAGTAGCTCTTGCTGGACGACAGGATCACCGGCAGGTGTGGCAGGCCTGCCCCGACCACGATCAGCGGTGCCCCCGCCTGGGACAGCTCATGACAGGCGGTGCACAGCGCCGCCACCCCCGGCGAGGGGATGTCCTGCATCTCGTCGATGAACAGCGCCACCCCGACGGACAGGTCGGTGGCCACCGACGCGGCGTCCACGAACAACTCGGTCAGGTCGATCTCCAGGTCACCGGAGTCGGCCCGACCTCGGGCGGCCGGCACGTCGATGCTGGGCTGCCAGCGCAACGCCGCGTTCTTCGGGGCGGCCGGGTCGCGCATCGCGAACGCCTTGAGCACCCCGAGGAACCACTCCACCCGATCGGGGGCGCGGTGCCGGGGCGCGATCTGTCGAATCGCCATGTGCAGCGCACCGGCCACCGC
>DATCXL010000540.1:0-2042 GCA_036565825.1 Mycobacteriales bacterium | reverse complement strand
GGCGGCCGCGCGCAGTGCGGCCAGGTGCGCGGCGGCGTACCGGTCCAGCGGGTCGCGCATCCGGACAGCCTCGGTCAACCGGGCGTGTGCCTCGTCGAGCAGCGCAAGCGCCAGCGGACCGGTGGGCCGCCCGGCGGGGCGGACGCACCGGGTACACCGGGTACACCGGGCATGGCTGGTCACCGGTCCTCCCCTCCCACCGGGGTGAGTGTCCAGTCACCGTCCGGCCGGGCGAGGCAGAGGTCGTACACACCGGCCAGCGCCATCCGGCCGGGCGCCGCCTCGACCTGCCACAGCTCCCGGCCCTGACCACCCCGACCGGCGCGGCTGTTGCCAACCCGGCCCTGACCGACCTGGACCGGCCCGTCCGGGTCGGGACCCTCGAACCAGTGCGCCCGCACCGACCGCACCGCGTACAGCCGTCCCCGCCACAGGAAGTGCGCCGGCTGATCCGCCCGGCACAGCACGTTAACCAACTCGACCGGCGCCGCCGCCCGGTCCACCGCCACGTCCGCCGTGTTCGCCGTCATGATCAATGCCCCCTCTGGTGACACCCGGGTCGGCGTTCCCCTGCACCGGCCCGGGTGGCTGGTCAGCGGCCGACCGGGTGGCCCACCGCGATCATCGAACACCTGTTCGATGACTGCGGTCAGAGTAAACCGGGGTACTGACAAAAACCGCGACAGCGCGCCACGGCGCGAACACGTTGCGGATCATCAGCCAGACGGTTGATTCCAGCCCTGTCTGCCGGTTGCCCTCGCGGGCCAGGGGGCTTGAGGGAGCGTGGGGTGCAGCGAAGCTCCCCTACAGAAGGCAACACAGCACCATGCCCCTGTGGCGGACCCCGGAACCGGGCTCCGCCCCCGGCGAGGGTGTGGAACCATCCATCCAGGCGCGCTCACACCGAAGCTGCCTGGCCCCGTCCGGGACGCCGCGACCTTCCCGATCAGGCCGGGGGCAGGCCGTTGACCTGGTCCGAGGGGTGCGGGTGGACCCGCTGCGGGGCACCGACCCGGTGCTCGTGGCCCGGCCAGGGTGCCCGGTACACGCAGGTGTCGCAGTTCGCTGGCACCGGGCCGGCGGCGGCTTCCGCGTAGCGTTCCAACACCAGTGATGCCACCTCGTCGGTGTCCGCCAACGGCTCAGTGACCGCCACCCCGGCGGTGCGGGCGGCACCCGCGACCAGGCCGGGCAGCCGACCGGGTGCGAGGAAGTAGGAGGCCACCGCCACCCGGTCGTGGCCGAGTCGCCGCAGCCGTTCGATCGCCTCGGGCACCGTCGGGCTGGTACCAGAGGCGAATGCCGACTCCACCGGGGCCGGCCCGCCACGCCACTCCCACAACAGCCGGGCGGTTCTGGCCACCTCGGCGTTGGCGTCCGGATCCGCCGAACCGGCCGCGGCCAACACCAGCGCGGCCGAGTCGGGCACTCCGGTGGCGGCGAGCCTGGCCTGGATCGCGCGCAACAGCAGCGGATGCGGGCCGAGCACCCGGGCGTAACCGAACCGAACGCCGGTCCGACGGGCCGCCCGGATCGCAGCCGGCACGTCGCCACGGGCGTGGCTGGCCGCGGCGAGCAACAGTGGAACCACCACCGCGTCCCGTCCGGCGTCGGCACACTCGCGCAGAGTGCGGTACACCGACGGGTCGGTATGGTCCAGGTAGGCCAACCGGACCTCGACCTCCGGCGTGGTCGTCCGGATCCTGCTGAGCAGTGCACGGTGCGCGTCCGCGGCGGCCGGATCCCGCGAACCGTGTGCCACCGCGACCAACACCGGCGCGGTCACCGACCTGCCTCCCGAAGTCGAACCACGTCCCCGACCACGACCACCGCCGGCGAGCCGATGGCCGCCGCCCGCACCTGTTCGGCGACGGTGTCCAGGGTGGCCACCAGAACTCGTTGGTCGGGCAGCGTGGCCCGACACACCACCGCGACCGGGGTGCCGCCCGAGCGGCCCCGTCTGACCAACTCGGCGCAGACGGATTCGAGGTTCTCCAGGGCCATCAACAGAACCAGTGTGGCGGGCCCGTCGGCGAGCGCCT
>DATCXL010000519.1:0-7372 GCA_036565825.1 Mycobacteriales bacterium | reverse complement strand
TCGACCATCTGTCGGGCGTCGTACGGGTTGGCTGGTACCACGGTGTTCTCGACCGCTACCGGGGCCATGAGTTGCTTGAATGAGTCACGGCGTGCCTCGGTGCCAAAGTCGTAGCCCAACGTCCCCAACGCATAGACATACGGCTGCCAGCGGGGTCCCGGCGGCGCCGGTGAGGCCGACTGGCTGGTCGTCAGCGGTGCCGGCGGTGTAGGCGATGCGCTCGGTGCGACCGCGACACGCGTGCCGGAGCACGTGTCCGGTTCTGCATCCCCCGGCGGCAGACTGGACGGGCGTTCGCCGCGGCCACAACACGCCGGAACCAAACCGGTCGCATTGTCCCCGGCGCCCGCAGTATTCACCGTGTCCGTTGCCTGTTCGGCATCGTCCCGCACGCCGTCCATGGCTCTCCTTATGTTGAGTTTTCCGGTCAGGAATCGCCGGCAGGCGACCTCGTCGGCCAGTTCGCACGGATCCGCTCCAGAAAGCAGCGCCGCACGTATGCCCAGCGGGTCCGGCGGCCGGCCCGCGTGCAGTTGGGCGCTGAGCAGCAGCGCGGCGACACCGGACACGATGGGGGTGGCCAGACTGGTTCCGGTAGCCCGTACCGTGGTCCCTCCGGGCACCGCGCCCAACACGTTCTCGCCCGGCGCGAGGATCCCGTGATCCTGGTAGGTCCGGCCCCAGTTGCTCATCGGCAGCGGTTGGCCCGCATCGTCTAAGGCGCCGACTGCCAGGACGGACGGCAGCGCAGCAGGCACGTGATCACAGAAGCAGCCGTCGTTGCCGACGGCGGCGACCACGAGCACGTTGCGTTCGGCACACAACCGCACCGCGCGATCTAACAGGTTTTCGGCCTCACCGGACGCGGTGAACTGCCCACCGCTGATGTTGATAACATGCGCGCCCGCCTCAACGGCCTGCTCGATGCCGCGGGCCATGTCCAGTTGCGACGTCCTGGTCCGCTGGTCGGAGAAGACCGGCACGAAAAGCCCGGTGCAGCCAGGCGCCACACCGGGCACCGGACCGCCGTGCCGGCCGAACACCACACTCGCCACGAGGGTGCCGTGCTGGGTCTTCGGACCGACGCGCTCCTCCTTCGGCCAGGGCTGGTCCAGGCGGGCCACGTGGGCACCGGCGAAGGCCGGATGGTCCACGTCGACGGATCCGTCCAGTACCGCGACGCGGATCCGTTCGTCACCGCGGGTCCGATCCCACAGTTCCGCCATGCCGGCAACGGTGGCCACGTCACACATCGCACTACCCTTCATCTTTCCCGCGGCCGGGGTGCCGGCCGGACACCGGACACCCCAACCTGTTCGGACCTACTCCGCGTCGTCGTCCGCGAACATCGGCAGACACGGCGCGGCGACAATGGCGAGGGCCGCACCGTCCCCGACCTCACTCGCGGCGCGGATCGGTTCCCTCGTCACCGGCGGAGCCAGGGACGGCCCAACCTCGTTCATCAGGTTTTCGGACACGAGAGTTCCCCTTCCAGGTTGTGTGGTTCCGAACTCCTTTCGCTTCTGCAGTCAGGACACAAACGCGCGACCTGGCACACAGAAACCAGGAGTCGGCTCACAGATGTGTGGGACGAGATACGTCTCGAACACTCCCCGAGGTATCCAAAAACGCCGAGTACAAGGCTACGAATCCTGGTCCGATCAGAGAATCCCCCAGGCGAGTGAAAGACGACCGCGACCAAAGAATACGAGATCGGCAGGGGGAAGAGCATAAGTATATAGTTGATTTCGTCTTGTGCCCATACATATCGCCTAGCGTTTCCGACGATACTTCAAGCAACACACAGAGGGCAGAAGGTCATCAATCACGTCTCTGGAGTGCCCGATACGGTGGGCCGGTGAGGGTGATGTTCCGCATGTGTGCGATGGCGTTTGCGGCGTGGTGGACGCCGTTGCCTTTGAGTCGGCGGTTGCGTAGGAGTGTCCGGGTGTGCGCCCATCCGCCGATGGCGTCTTCGACGCGGGCACGGGCACGCCGGTAGGGAGGTGTCAGGTACCGGCGGAGTGGCCGGACCTGCGTAGCACGTCCAGGCGGCGGTGGTACTCGTCCTCGTCGATCTCGCCGCGGGCGAACCGCTCGGCGAGCAGGTGTTCGGGTGTCGGCCTGGGGCGGGGTTCTGGCTCCCGACGTCGGGCGGCGCGGATGAGCAGGACGACGACGGTGACGACCAGCACCCAGAACACGAGCATTCCGACCGCCATCCAGAGCCAACCCCAGGCGCCGGGGTGGCCGTTGTGGTCGTACCAGATCATCATCACGTGTCACTTCCCTGCGGTACCGGGCGTGAGGTCTGCGTGAACGTGTGCGTGGTGACCGTCTCCCTGACCGGCCTCTGTACGGTAGGGCCGAACGTCCCCCGGATGGCAGGCCGGTCGGTGCTGCCGAACAAGCCGCGGCTCACGACCGGATCAGGCGCGGTGGATACCGGTGACGCAACGGTGGGCAGCCGTCGTTACCCGTGAGCATCGGCCCCGATGGCGAGGTCGTGGGGTGTGGCCGGAGGACGGGGTGTCCCGGCTCCGAGCGTGGAGTGGGTTCCGTCATGTCCGGGCGCCGGTCGCCTGAAGTCGGCAGGATGGGGAGGAACCTGGACGACGGGAGCAGCAGGTGAGCAACGCAGAGACTGACCCCTCCGAGATCGTCTGCGGGGCGGTGGCGACCGCTCCACCCGTGGCGGGGATCGAGGTGCTGGAGCCCCGGCTCGTACCCCTGGGCGGGCCGCGCGCGATGGAGGTACGCCGCACCCTTCCCCAGCGCCAGCGCTCGCTGATCGGGGCGTGGTGCTTCCTGGACCACTACGGCCCCGAGGACGTACGGGACTCGGGCGGCATGGATGTTCCACCGCACCCGCACACCGGTCTACAGACGGTGAGCTGGCTCTTCTCCGGCGAGGTGGAACATCGGGACAGCGCGGGCAACCACGCGTTGGTCCGACCGGGAGAGCTCAACTTTATGACGGCGGGCAGCGGGATCAGTCACTCGGAACGGTCCACCGCGCCCACGACGATCCTGCACGGGGTTCAGCTCTGGGTGGCTCTGCCGGCGCCGGACCGTTTCGTCGAGCGGGCCTTCGAGCACTACGCACCTTCGGAGATCACCGGACCCGGATGGCGGGCGAGAGTCTTCCTGGGCCGGCTCCTCGGCTCGGTATCACCCGTCCGCATGTACAGTCCGCTCGTCGGCGCGGAGTTGAACCTGCTCCCCGAGACGACGCTGTGCCTTGAGGTGGACGCCGGCTTCGAGCACGGCGTACTGGTGGATTCCGGTCAGCTCAGGGTTGACGGGCAACCGGTGGCGCCCGCCCAACTTGCCTACCGTGCCGCTGGCGGGGACGTCATGGAGCTTCGCAGTGGGCCGGATCCGGTGCGACTGTTGATCCTGGGTGGACCGCCCTTCGGTGAACAGGTGGTCATGTGGTGGAACTTCGTCGGCCGGACACACGAGGAGATCGAGAACTTCCGCCGTGCCTGGCAGGCAGAGATCGACGGGAGCAGTTCCGGCCCTGGGTCGCGCCCGGTTTTCGGGTTGCCCCAGGGCGACCCCGGCGCGCCTTTGCCTGCTCCGCCGTTGCCCAACGCACGGCTCCTGCCCCGATCCTGACCGTGCCACCGGCCCCAGTGTCGGCCACGAGTGCCGATCACGCTGACGCAATCGTTGCGTAACTGGTGTCCAGGGCGGATTTGCCATACCGACACCGTCTCAGCCACCAGATGAGCCAACACCTACGAGACGACTCAGTGATCCGCCGATTGCCTACGATCTCCGCCCAGTCCGCGATCGAAATCAACGATGCTGCGGATACCAGACACGTAGCCAGACATGAGGTCGCTAGGGTTCGGCTTGTGATCCGGTCTTTGCTGACGGCGGTCGCTGGATGCCGATGAGAATGTCCTTGCCGAGGTACTCCTTGATGAGCGCCTTGAGTCGGGGTCCGTCGATGAGTTCCATACGCCCGTGCTCACGTGCTTTCTGCCAACATCCCTGGGTGAACCATGATGTGGTGACGAGGATGCCATGTCCGGCTTTTTCTCCTCCATCGCGCCGGCGAGCTCTCGGACGTGGCTGACGCCGACCGCAGCCTTGTAGCGTTTGGCCTGAACGATGCTCAGGCCACTACGGATCGGTGTCTTGTTGACGACCACGGCATCGACTCCGTCGTCGTTGCTCTGCTGGGTGGTCCATCCTTCCACACCGGTAGCCTCAAACACCTGCCGCACGAGGCTCGAATTCGGTGGGACTCATCTGCATCAGGTCCGGACGAGAGTCCAGGGAGGACACGGCGTCCAGACCCTCGACGAATGAGTACTTGGTCAGGTCGAAGTCCACAATTGGCGTGATGGGTTCCAGATCATACGGGTGCGGCGACACGAGCGCGTTGAGATGCCGAAGGCAGCGCTCCGGGGTGACCTCACTCAGCACGAGTTGTCCGAACATGGTCCGCGGCACGCTCAGGCTGATCAGGCATGGGTATTCTCGCTGCCCGGTAGCCGGGTTGGTCGCCCGAATGTGTCCGTTGAAGCTGACCGACTGCAACTTCTGGTCGGAGTCGAACAGGTCACGCACACACAACAATGCGATCTGGCTAACCACCAACCGGTACAGTTCGCCGATCTCCTTGGCCGGCCGGGGCTGTTCGCGCTCCTCGTCCTTGCTGCGCACGTACTGGTAGGCACGCACCGTAGGCACCACCGCGCGGCCGGGGAGTTCGATCTGGGCCACTGCCTGCTCTCCCTGGTCGCTGTAGGTCACCTCCGCAGTACGGGGAAACTCCTTCGGTAGCGGTAGCCGCTCGAGGACAAGACGGAAGTACTGTTCCACCGCCTCGCGGTCACGTGCGTGCAGACCGCAGGCCAGCGCATCGATCGACGCGTTGTGCTCCTCAACGGAACGGCGTGCCCGGTCTTCCTCGGCCGCGTGCGCCTGCCGCCGCTCGGCGACACGGCGCTGGCGCTGTGTTTCCCGCTGACCGTGGGCTGACTGCTCTCGTTCGAACTCTGCTTGAGCCCTCCGGAGCAGATGTTGGTGGCGCACCTCACCCCCGAACAGCCGACCGATCGGGCCTGGTTGTCGCGGAGCGAACTCCTCCCACTGTGGCGCTGGCTGCGCATGCTTGTCCACGCCAAGATCGAGTGGCGGCACAGACACCGTGCGCTTCAACGCCACAACGTTGACATACGCCGACCGTGACAACCCTCGAACCAGGATGCCCTGCAACTCCTCGACCCGCTGGGTGACCTCTGCCGTCCGTCGCTCGGCAGTCGCGATCTTGGCGCTGTTGACGCTCCCGCTCAGCCTGCTTACGAGCCAACTCCGCGGCTCGCCGCTGCCGTTCGGCCTCCCGCTCTTGCTGCCTACGCTGCCGTTCCCGATCCGACGCACCAGACCGACTCGAACGAGCCACCGATCACCTACCCACACGATCTTGGGTCCATCCAAGTGCATCATATCGGTAAGCACACATGGCATCGGCGCACGGAGGTATACCGCGACAAGGGCAGGAAAGCAGGTGCGGCCAAGATCGATTAAGCATGAATTGCGTAGCACCTGATGTCATCGCCTCTATCGCCGTTCACCTACGACGCCAAACCGGCGACCTTCTCGTCGCCCAGTTCGGCGCGCGTCGTGAAGTCGTTGAGTTCGGCCCACATGCGGCGTGCCTGTTCTGGGGAGAGGGCTCCGCCGTTGGTGTCGGGCAGTTCACGGCACCGGCGGCTCCGTGACGTGGCCGTCCTGCCAGCATCGGCAGCGCACAAAGGCGTCCAGCCCCATCCGTACTCCTTGACTCACGATTGCCCGTGTGACAGAAGGTACCTTTGCCGAGCTGACTGGACCGCGGCTGCAGGCACGCGGTCCAGATCTGGCGGGCGGAGGGGCGCGAGATCGACGATGCCGCGGCCCCGGCCGCAGTGGCTTGGCCGTGAACCGGGGCCGCAGTCTTGCCAGGGCACGCCCCGGTGTCCCCGTGTCCCCGGGTGTCTCCCGCGTCGGTGCAAGGATGTGGGCATGCGGGAACTGGGCGAGCTCGTCGATGTGGAGGACCCTGCCTGGCCGGTCCTGCTGGAACAGGTCTCCGCCAGCCTGACGGCGGTGGAGGTACTGCCGGTGGACGCGAGCCAGGCCGGCCCGTGTCTTGTGCAGTTACAGGTGACTGTGCGGTCGTGTCTCGGCGCGTTGGCCTTCCACACGGGCGGGTTGCGTGTGGACGGCGGGTGGCTTCGGGTCTTCGGCGGATCGCACTCGGGCGGTGCTGCCGGGCTGCCCGGCCTTTCGCAGGTCAACCGCTTCCCCGAGGTGCTCGAACCCGAGTGGAGGCCAGTGGGTGGGCTGGTGCTCGCGCACGACGTCCTCGGCGGTGTGTTCGCCCTGAACGGGGCGGACACGGCCGCTTCGGGCCGTCCCGGTCAGCCTGGTGAGGTGGTCTACTTCGCACCGGACCGGCTGGAATGGGAGGCGTTGGGCGTCGGGCATGGTGCGTGGGTGGCGTGGTTGCTGTCCGGGCAGCTCGACCAGTTCTACGAGGGTCTGCGGTGGCCTGGTTGGCAGGAGGAGGTTGCCGCGCTGAGCGGGTCAGAGGGGACCTCCGTCGTGCCGTTCCTGTGGACCGCCGAGGCGCAGCGGGATCTGGCCGCGACCAGCCGCCGAGCCGTGCCCATGACCGAACTGCTCGGACTGTCCAGCCACTTTTGCCGACAGCTCGGGCTACCCGTCCCGGGCTTCCGCGGTGAACCGTCGACACCGACCAGCCGGGCGACGAACGGCTGTGCCGTACTGCCAGTTGGAGAAGCTCGCTGATCTCGGCGCGCTACCCGACGCCGTCGGGTTCACCGTGGCCTGCTTCCCGGTCAAGCTCGCTGGGCTCGGTGCGGGCTGGACGCGGGTGGTTGCGATCCTCGACGAGGCGTGACCTGTGCGCTCGGTTCGGCCGGGGACCGCTCAGCCGGCGGCCGCCTGGATGGTAGGCGCCCACAGTTGGTCGACGTCACCAGCGGCGAGTCGACCGCGGTAGACGTCGATTTTGTGGTCGATGAGCTTGAGGTTCTCCTGTAGCTCGACGATCTTGGCGGTCACGTCGGCGCGGTGGGCCTCCATGAGCGTGAGCCGCTCTTCCTCGTTGCCGTGGCCCTCGGCCACGAGCTGGGCGTAGCGCCGAATGGTCCTGATGGCCATGCCGGTGGCCCGCAGTTTGGTGCAGACCGAGATCCAGTCCAGGTCTACCTGGTGGTAGCGCCGCCAACCGCCGTTCGTGCGGTCGATATCGGTAATGACCAGACCGGCGCGTTCGTAGTAGCGCAGCGTGTGCACGCTGACCCCGGTGCGGCGAGCGGCCTCGGCGATGCTCATGCCCGTTTCG
>DATCXL010000506.1:0-2961 GCA_036565825.1 Mycobacteriales bacterium | reverse complement strand
GGCCGAGGCGCACCAGGAGATCCTGGCCAGCACCGACGGGCACCCGCCGGCCATCCTGGACCCGTTCGCCGGCGGCGGGTCGATCCCACTGGAGGCCCAGCGGCTCGGGTTGGAGGCGCACGCCTCGGACCTGAACCCGGTTGCCGTGCTGATCAACAAGGCGCTGATCGAGATCCCACCGAAGTGGGCCGGCCACCCGCCGGTGTTCCCGGGCGCGGCCGAATCCCGGCTGGGGGACTGGCCGGGCGCCACCGGCCTGGCCGAGGACGTGCGCCGGTACGGGCAGTGGATGCGTGACGAGGCCGAGAAGCGGATCGGCCACCTGTATCCGAAGGCGACGTTGTCCGACGGGACCACCGCGCCGGTGATCGCCTGGATCTGGGCCCGCACGGTGACCTGCCCGAACCCGGCCTGCGGCATCTCCATGCCGCTGATCCGGTCGTTCTGGCTGGGCAAGAAGAAGGGCAAGGAGGCCTATGTCGTCCCCCGGGTCGGCAACGGCCGGATGGAGTTCTCCATCGGCACCGACCCGGCCGCCGCCCCGCGCAAGGGGGAGGACGGCACGGTCAGCCGCACCGGCGCGACCTGCCTGGCCTGTGAGAGCGCCGTCCCGCTCACCTACATCCGGGCGGAAGGAAAGGCCGGCCGGATGGGCGCCCAACTCATGGCCATCGTCACCGAAGGCGACCGCCGTCGCATCTACCTGCCTCCCATTCCCGAACACGAACGCGCCGCCGAGGTCCCCATTCCCGACGACGTGCCGGATGCTGAGTTGGCCCACGATCCTCGTCGAATCTCTCCACCCATCTATGGCATGACCCGACACGCTGACCTCTTTACCCCTCGCCAACTCACCGCTCTGACGACGTTCAGCAACCTGGTAGCTGAGGCTCACGACAGCGTCGTCGCCGACGCGCTTACCGCCGGAATGATTTCAGGCGTTCGTCTGGAATTCGGCGGCTCGGGCGCCAAGGCGTACGCGGACACCATAGGAACGTACTTGGGCTTAATGGTTGCGACGCTTTCAGATGATCATTCGACTCTCACCGGTTGGAGCTCTACTCACGGTACGGGTGCGAGTAGATCTGCGTTCGCCCGTCAAGCATTGGGTATGACGTGGGATTTCGCCGAAGTCAACTGCTTCGCTGGAGCTTCTGGTGATCTGTCGAATGCGAGCTCAACAAATTCGCGCGTTCTTAGCCGTCTTCCGGGGGTTGGGTCGGCCTCTGTAACTCAGGCTGATGCACAGAGCCGTGGATACGGAGGAGTCCTTGTCTCAACAGATCCACCATACTATGATAATATCCCCTACGCTGGTCTGTCCGACTTTTTTTATGTCTGGCTGCGCCGATCGCTACTTCGAATAATGCCGAAACTGCTCGGAACGATGTTGACGCCGAAGTCAGATGAGCTCGTTGCTGATCCATATCGACACGACGGTCATCGGCAGGCAAAAGAATTTTTCGAAGACGGCTTCGTTCGAGTGTTCGAAAATATTCGGATAGATGCGAAGGAAGATCTGCCCATCACAGTGTTCTACGCCTTCAAACAGACCGAGTCAGACGCGGAGGGAACTGCGAGCACAGGATGGCAGACATTATTGGAGGGTATGCTGCGGGCAGGCTGGGAGGTGACAGCGACTTGGCCGATTCGCACGGAACGGGCGGGCCGCATGCTGGCAATTGACACCAACTCCCTCGCCTCCTCGATCGTCCTTGCACTGCGGCCGAGGCCCGAAACCGCCGGGGCGTTGAATCGGCGGGGGTTTCTGGCGGCGTTGCGGGAGGAACTGCCCGACGCGTTGCGGCGGTTGCAGGAGGGTGGGGTCGCGCCGGTGGACCTTGCCCAGGCTGCGATCGGGCCGGGCATGGCGGTGTTCTCCCGCTACACCCGGGTGGTCGAGGCCGATGGCACCGACATGACCGTGCGCACCGCACTGGCGCTGATCAACCAGATCCTGGACGAGATTCTGTCCGAACAGGAGGGTGACTTCGACCCGGACACCCGGTTCTGCCTGGCCTGGTTCGAGCAGCACAACTTCAACGAGGGCATCTCCGGCACGGCCGAGACCCTGTCCAAGGCCAAGAACACCTCGTTATCCGGCCTGGAACGCGGCGGCATCTTCCGCGCCAGGGCGGGCAGGGCCCGGCTGCTGGCCCCCGAGGACCTGCCACCCAACTACGACCCGTCCGGTGACGAGCGGGTCAGCGTCTGGGAGATCGCCCTGCACCTGGCCAAGGCGATCGACGAGTCCGGAATGGGCGCCGCCGCCCGGCTGATGGACGCCGCCGCCCCCCGGGTGGAACTCGACTCGGTCAAGGAACTGACCTACCTGCTCTACAACATCTGCGAACGCAAGGGTTGGGCGCAGACCGGGCGACTGTTCAACGGCCTGGGCACCTCCTGGAACGACCTGGAATCCGCCGCCCGCAGTACCGCCGCCCGCGCCACCGCCGGCACCCAGGGCACCTTCGACTACCCCACCGACGACGAATAGCCGCAAGCCATGACCACACCACCGAACGACGCCACATCACCGGACCGTCAACGCACCGAGCACCCGTACCGGTCGTTCCTCACCTTCGACGCCAGCCCCGGCTCGTTGGACCGTGTCCTCGAACAGTTGGCGGCCTGGCTGCGCGACAGGAAGAACTGGGACGCCGACCTGTCAACGGTCGGTTTCCACCGGAACGGTGACCGGGGCCTGGTGGTCATCCACCACGAGAAGGGCAATGCCCACAACTTCCGGGCCCGCTTCGTGGAACCGAGTCCGATTGGCACATGGCGCACCGAACTCACAGTGCACGTGCCAGACCGAGACAAGGGCTGGCTGCTGGTCGACGTGTCCAACGAACAGGGCCGGTGGGTCGACGTCCCCGGGCTGGCCAGAAACCTGATCCAGGCCATGGACGTCCACGACGGCGGCGTTCTGGAACTTACCGACTCGCCTACCGTGATCAC
>DATCXL010000460.1:0-4916 GCA_036565825.1 Mycobacteriales bacterium | reverse complement strand
CCGCCGAACCACACGGCTGATCCGGCGGCTGGCCCGCAGGCTGGCCCGCAGGCTGGCCCGACAGCCAACGCCGCAGCCGGCCCGACAGACAGCGCCGCAGCCAGGCCGACGGCCGGACCGACGGCGCCGCACCCGGTCCGGTGACCAGGGGCCCGAGATCGCACCGGGTGCGGCCGTTCAGCTCACGCCGGCTCATTGGGCGCGCAGTCCCAGGCCGCCCTCGCTGCTCCAATAGTGATATCGATTGATTAACCGCTTTTAGCCCTTTTCAGGAGCTTAGTGGGGGAGCAGGCTGGTACCTCCCCTACAACGAAGGCGGTTGAGTGTGAAGCACAACCATTTACGCAGGGTGGCCGTTCTGGGATCGATGGCGGTGCTCAGCAGTTTCGCCGTCGCCGTCGCCGGTGCAGGCACCGCCACGGCGACCGACGCCGCCACGGCGAGCGGGGTGGCGACGAGCGGGGTCGCGACCCGGCCTGCTGGAATTCCCCTACCGGCGGGGTCAGCGGGCCGCAACGCCACCGTGGCACCCCGGGTGCGTGGTCAGGCCGTCGCGTCGATCGACCGGATCATGCCGAACCCGCTGCTGAAGGAGACCCTGGCCGGCGAGGACGAGGACCACGACGAGCCGGACCCGACGTTGTCCGCGCTGTGTCAGACGTTCCTCGGCGAACCCACGCCCTACCACGATCCCGGTCCCAACGTGGATGTGATCAACGGCGACGGCGTCCAGGCCACCGGTTCGCAGGCCGGCTGCAGCACTCCGCAGAACGAGACCACGGTCGCGGTCAACCCGTTCAACCCACGCAACATCGTCGCAGGCGCAAACGACTACCGACTGATCAGCCCGCGCGAGGCCAGGAACGACGCATCCAGCTTCGTGTACACGTCCTTCGACGGTGGCCGGACATGGAAGAACGCGCCGGTACCGGGGCTTACTCCGCAGACCGGTGCCACCGGCGCACTGGTGGACATGGACTCCTCCGGTGACCCGGTTGTGGCGTTCGGTCCGGGCAACACCGTGTACTACGTCAGCCTGGTGTTCAGCCGGTTGAACTCGGGCAGCGGTATCGCCGTGAACACCTCGCGCGACGGTGGGCTGCACTGGGGCGCGCCGGTGGTCATTCACACCGACGGCGTCGACGCCGACGGCAACCCGACCGACACCCCGATATTCAACGACAAGCCGTGGATCGCGGCCGACCCGTTCAGCGGTCGAGTGTATGTGACCTGGACCAGCTTCAACTTCGACGAGGTGACCGGCGCCTACATCGAGTCGCCCATCGTGATCTCCACGTCGAACGACTTCGGGCGGACCTGGTCGGCCGAGCGGCCGATCGGTGGCACGCTGGACACCTTCCAGACCGGTATCACGCCGTTCTCACAGGGTTCGAACCCGAAGGTCGCGCTGGACGGCACCCTCTACGTTGCCTACGAGACCTCGGTCTGTCAGACGGCGGCATGCGACCAGGCGACCGACCACGATGCCACCGTGATCGCACGCTCCCGCGACCACGGGCGGACCTTCGCGCTCACCGAGATCGCACCCAACTTCGACTTCCCGTTCGACCCGGACTCCGGCGGTGGCCTTACCGGCGAGAACTTCCGGATCGACAGCTTCCCGCAGTTGACCATCGACCCGTTCACCGGCCGGCTGTGGGTGGCCTGGGCGGATGACCGCAACGGCGCCTACGACGCCGACGGCCGGTCGATCCGGACCAACGGCGACGCCATCGTGGCCTCCTCGCTCGGCGGCACACACTGGAAGATCGAGACGGTCGGTACCAGTTCCGACGAGGTCTTCCCGGCGGTGGCCGCGCTGGGCGGCCGGGTGGCCGTGTCGTTCTTCACCCGCGGGTTCGACCCCGACGGCATCGGCGTGGACTACGCCTACGCGGTCGGTACCGGTCACGTGTCGGGCACCCAGATCAGGCGCATCACCACCCAGACGCAGGACCCCCGCGTACAGTTCGTCAGCCAGGACCCTGACACCGGTGAGATCTTCCAGGGCGTGTTCATTGGCGACTACTCGGCGATGGCGGTCGGCCTGGACTTCAGGATCCACCCGGTGTGGACCGACTTCCGTGGTAATCCAGCGATAAATACTCCGAACCAGGATGTCTACACGCAGAGCATCTCACTTCTCCGCTGAACAGGGTTGCCTGACGTGGCGGCCCGGCTGTGTTCGGCGGAGGATCGGCGCAACACCGACCGAGCCGGCCGGGCCGACCACGGTGGGAGGCGGACATGGCGGGCGGGGCTGGCGCGGGTGACAGCACTGCCGGGGCCCGGGGCGGGGCGGGCGTCGGCCTGCGGATGGGCCAGCCGGTCGGCCGGTGGACCCTGTTCGCCGCGATACTCGGCTCCAGCCTGGCGCTGTTGGACTCCACCGTGGTCAACGTCGCCCTGCCCCGACTGGGTGAGGAGCTGGGCGCCACGGTCGCCGGTCTGCAGTGGACCGTGAACGGTTACACCCTCACCCTGGCCGCGCTCATCCTGTTGGGCGGGTCGCTTGGCGACCGGTACGGGCGCCGCCGGGTGTTCGTGATCGGCGCGGCATGGTTCGCGGTCGCATCACTGCTGTGCGGGGTGAGTCCCAGCATCACCACGCTGATCGGCGCCCGGTTGCTCCAGGGCATCGGCGCGGCACTGCTCACTCCCGGCTCGCTGGCACTCATCCAGGCGTCATTCCATCCCGACGACCGGGGCCGCGCGGTGGGCGCGTGGTCCGGGCTGACCGGCGTCGCCGCCGCGATCGGCCCACTGCTCGGCGGTTGGCTGGTCGACGCCGCCGGGTGGCGCTGGGTGTTCTTCATCAACCCCCCACTGGCCGTGCTGGTCATCGTGGTGGCCAGCCGCCACGTGCCGGAGAGCACCGCGCCTGATCCGAGCGGCCGCTTCGACATGGCCGGTGCAGTGCTCGCCGTGGGTGGGTTGGCCGGCGTGACCTACGCCCTGATAACCACGCCCACGAAGATGTCACCCAGCGTACTGATCGCCGGAGCGGCAGGGATTCTGGCGCTGGTCGCCTTCGTCCCGGTGGAGCGGCGGGTGAAAAACCCGATGGTGTCGCTCGGCCTGTTCTCCTCGCGACAGTTCAGCGCGGTGAACGGCGTGACCGTGTGGGTGTACGCGGCAAACGGTCTGTTGTTCTTCTTCGTCGTGCTGCAACTGCAGGTGGTGGCCGGTTACTCCCCGGTGATTGCCGGCCTGTCGCTGCTACCGGTCACACTGGCGTTGCTCGGCCTGTCCTCCCGGGCGGGCGACCTCAGTCAGCGGATAGGTGCCCGACTGCCGATGACCGTCGGTACCGCCACCTGTGCGGTCGGGGCGTTGCTGCTGGCCCACATCGGAACCGTGTCGTCCTACCCACGAAGCGTGCTTCCCGGCGCGGTGCTGTTCGGAGTGGGCCTGGGGTTCACCGTGGCGCCGCTCACCGCGGCCGTGCTGGCCGCGGTGGACACCGGGCACGCCGGGGTGGCCAGTGGGGTGAACAACGCGGTCGCGCGTGCGGCCGGTCTGCTCTCCCTGGCTGTCGTCCCGGCGGCGGTGGGGCTGACCGGTGCCGCCTACCGCGACCCCGTCCTGTTGAACCACGGATTCCGGCTGGCGATGTACGCCTGCGCCGGACTGATGGCGATCGGTGCGGCACTGTCGTGGACCACCGTCAGCGCCCGTCCCTGTGCCAGACCGGCCAGCCGGTTCAGCTGCCCGGTGGCCAGCCCACACCTGGAACCGAACCAGGACCCGTCCGCACCCGGCACGCCGCGCTGACACCGGTCCAGACAACTGATCCCAGGGTGCCTTCCGATCGCGCTGCGCGCCGAGGGATGTTGAGGGGGGTGTGGGGTGGAGCGAAGCTCCACCCCACAGAAGGCAACGCAGCGCGCCTGCCCTCGCATCGTGAACTCCGGAGCCGGGCTTTGCCCCGGCGAGGGCCGGGAATCAACCATCTCGTGAGCGACACCCGACTGTCGACATGACGACCCGAACAGGCGACGATGCCTGGGGGCACCGTTGGCCACCGAACCCATACCGGGCCGAGACAGGAGTTCGCCGTGATCGCCCACGAACGGCTGGGGCAGGGAGAACCAATCGTGCTGCTGCACGGGTTGGGCAGCGACCGCGAGGTGTGGCGGCCGGTTCGTGACCGGCTCGCGGGTGAACTCGAGGTACTCCCGGTCGACCTACCCGGGTTCGGCGAGTCGGTACCCCTGGCCCAACCCGCCGTTCCGACCCCACGCGCCCTTGCCGGAGCAGTGGCCGAACTGCTCGACGAACTGGGCATCGACCGGGCTCACCTGGCCGGTAACTCGCTGGGCGGATGGGTGGCGGTGGAACTGGCCCGGATGGGCCGGGCCCGGAGCCTGACGTTGCTGTCCCCCGCCGGACTGTGGCGTCACAGCACACCCACCGGCGCCCGGGTGGCGCTGCTGGCGAGTCGGACTTTGGCCCAGCGACTGAACCGTTGGGTGCCGGCGCTGCTCGGCAACCCGGTCGGGCGAACGTTGCTGCTCTGGCACGTGATCGGTCGGCCGTGGCGGATGAGCACCGACGAGGCGGTGTCCATGTCCCGGTCGATGGCCGATTGCCCTGGATTCCACCCGACCTTCCAGGCGTTACGCCACCAACGGATCACCGATGCCCGCGACCTCGGTGTTCCAATCACGGTGGCCTTCGGTGCACGCGACTTCCTGCTTCTTGCCCACCAGGCACGGCTGACCGACGAGTTACCCGAAGGCGTGACCATCCGGACCATCCCCGGCTGCGGCCACGTGCCAACCTTCGACAACCCACCGCTGATAGCCGAACTGATCCTGGCCGGCACCCGGCGGGCACAGAGCACTGACCGTTGATCGGTGGGTCCCGGCAGTCTGCCGACAGTCAGCCGTTGCCTACCCGCGGCGCGATGTGCG
>DATCXL010000433.1:0-3048 GCA_036565825.1 Mycobacteriales bacterium | reverse complement strand
CGCCTGGGACATCCAGAACAGGGTCTGGCCGGTGTCCCGGGGCGCCGGGGTGACCGTGGCGGTGCTGGATACCGGGGTGAACGCCGCACTGCCCGACCTGGCCGGACAGGTGCTGCCCGGCGGGGATGCCACCGGCGGTGGCACCGACGGGCGGACCGACACCGACCCGGACGGACACGGCACCTCGATGGCCGCCTTCATCGCGGCCCAGGGCCGGGGCACCGACATGCTGGGCGTCGCGCCGGAGGCACGGATCCTTCCGGTCGTCACACAGAACGATCGAACGGATCCCCCGAAGACCTACGCGAATGCGATCCGCTTCGCCGTCGACCACGGTGCCCGGGTACTGAACATGTCGATCGGCGCCAACGGGTCGATCTTCCCCGGGCACTGTCCGGCCCAGGTGCAGGACGCGGTGCGCTACGCGGTGGAGCACGGTGCGGTGGTGGTGGCCGCCGCCGGCAACGAGCGGCAGCAGGGCAACCCACCGGACTATCCGGCTGCCTGCGTCGGGGTGCTCGCGGTGGGCGCCATCGACAACACCCTGGCCGCCTGGAGCGACACCGAGCAGCAGTCCTACGTGGACGTGGCCGGCCCCGGGGTCGGCACTGTCACCATCAACGGCAAGGGTCAGGTCGTCGTCGGGGCTGGCACGAGTGATGCCACCGCGCTGGTCTCCGGGGCGGTCGCGCTGGTCTGGTCGAAGTTCCCGAAGCTCACCAACCGGCAGGTGGTGGCCCGCATCCTGGCCTCGGTGCGCGACGCCGGACCGCCCGGGCGGGATGACCTGACCGGCACCGGGGTGGTCCGGCCGTCACACGCCCTGCTGGACAACATCCCGGCCGACGCGCCGAATCCGGTCTTCGACGAACTGGAAAGCGTCTCGCCTTCCGGCCCGGCCGGCTCACCACCGGCCTCCGGTGAGCCGAGTTCGGCTCCGACGCACTCGCCGAGCAACGCGGCCGGCACCTCGTCTGACTCGGACTCGGAGTCCGGTTCGATCTTCCCGGTCGTCTTCTACGTGGTGATCGGGCTGGCGGCGCTGACGTTCGTGGTCTCCACGGTGCTGCGGCGCAGGCATCGGCGCCCCGCCTTCGGCACCCCGGTGGGCTGGTCCGGTCCACCACCACCGAACCAGCAACAGTGGACACCCCCACCCGGCCAGCAGTACCCACCACCGGGCCAGCAGTACCCGCCGGCCGGACAACCACCGCAGCCGCCACAGCCACCGCAGTGGCCTGCTCCGCCGAACCAGCCGGGTTATCCGCCGGCACCACCGGAACACTGACCGAAGCCACCAAAGGCCGGCCCGGGCACTCCGGGCCGGCCATCATGGTGCCGCGCCGGGTCAGCCCCGGTTCGTCATCGTGTACCGAAGCCTGGCCATCATGTTCTCCGCCTGCGGCACGATCCCGGACTCCTCGAACAGGCCACCTACCTGCTCGGCCAACTTCTCCGGGTCCCACCGCGCACCGTCGTTCTCGATCACGGCCACCGAGGTGAACGGCCGGTACAACTCGACCGAGTCGCCCTGCACCCCGAACACCTTGCCGCTGATGTTCGCCGCCGCGTCGCTGCACAGGAAAGCGACCATCGGCGCCACGTTGTCCGGGTGCCAGAAGTCGAACCCGTCGCCGCCGGTGGAGATCTGCCCGTAGGCGCCCTCGGTCATCCGGGTACGGGCGGCCGGTGCGATGGCGTTACAGGTCACGCCGTACCTGGCCATCTCCATGGCGACGATGGTGGAGAAGGCGGCGATACCGGCCTTGGCCGCGCCGTAGTTTGACTGACCGAAGTTGCCCAGCAGCCCCGAGGTTGACGCGGTGCACACCACGTGCCCGGCCCGGCCGGACTCCCGCCAGTAGCCACAGGCGGCGTGGGTCGGCGCGTAGTGCCCGCGTAGGTGCACCCGGATGACCGCGTCCCACTCCTGCGGGGTCATCTTCACCAGCGTCCGGTCGCGCAGGATCCCGGCGTTGTTCACCAGCGCGTCGAGTTGCCCGAACTCGTCCACGGCGCGACGCACCAGCGCCTCGGCGGCGGCCTCGTCGGAGACGTCACCGACGTCGGCGACGGCCCGGCCACCGGCGGCGATGATCTCCTCCACCACCGCGCGTCCGACCTGCTCGTCGAGTTCGTTGACTACGACCGCGGCACCCTGGCGTGCCACCTCGATCGCCTCGCCCCGGCCGATACCGCGGCCGGCACCGGTAACGATGACGACCCTGCCCTCAAGAAGTCCCATGACCGGCAGGTTACCGACGGGTCACCTTCGGCGGGAAGGGCGGATCGTGACGCTCGACACCAGCAGCGCCGCGCTGATCACCGCCATCACGGTGGCCACGGTGTGCAGCCCGGTGGTGTTCACCGACCGGGCGAACACCACGCCGAGCAGGCTGGTGGACAGGATCGCACCGAGATAGCGGGACGTCTGGTACAGGCCGGCCGCCGTCCCGGTGCCCTCCGGTGGGGTCACGTCAAACAGCGACGACTGGAGACTGAGATTGCAGAACCCGTTCGGCAGGCCCAGCACCGCGCAGACCAGCACGATCGACCAGATCGGGCTGGTCGGCCCGAACCGGAGCAGCAACAGCGAACCGGCCAACATCGTGCCGGTACCCACCACCATGGCCAGGTCAGGTCCGCGCCGGGCGATCAGCCGGACCGCCGCCGGGGTGGCCAGCAGGCCCAACCCGGCCAGCGGCAGCAGGAGCAACCCGGCCACCCGCGGTGGCAGGCCACGCTCCCCCTCGAACCACAGTGGCAGTGCGTAGAAGGCGCCGTAGAACGCGGCGTTGACCGCGGCGAACCGGGTGTAGACGGCGAGCAGCGGGCGGTTACGGGCCAGTACCCGCACGTCCAGAAACGGCGCGGTGACCCGCCGCTCCCAGGCCACCAGTAAGGCGAGTGCGGCCGGTCCGGCCGGTAGCAGCGGCCAGGCCGGGCCGGTAGGAATGGACAACAGGAAGCCGAGCACACCGGCCAGTCCGGACGCGAACAGGATCACCCCGACGACGTCCACCCGGGCCGGGGCGGGACCCGGCCGCA
>DATCXL010000419.1:0-6856 GCA_036565825.1 Mycobacteriales bacterium | reverse complement strand
GGCGGCCGGTGTGGAGCGACCGGCCCACAGGGCCGGGTGGTGCACCCGTCAGACGACGGGTCGCTGGATGACAGCCGGGGGCGCTCCCCCTTGCCGACATTTGTCTGACGCGCCACACGGGCTCGTCGTTCTGCCGACCAGAGGACCGGGGGTGCGGGGCCTCGACAATCATCGGAATCAGCGCGACTCGGGAACCCCCGCGGTGAGCACGCCCTCAGGCGGCTGATGGTGGGAAGCGTAGACGCTTCGACTACTCAGAGGCAACAAGGGTATTGCTGGGCGTGTTCCCGCCGTGTCCAGATCTGATTGTGACGCACGCCACTTCGCATCCGTTCACCCGGCTGGTTCAACCGGCCGTCGGGACGAGCACGGCACCCATGTTGTCCACTGCCAATTCTAGTACGTCCCAGCCCGGTGTGGTGTATCGGGACAGGTCAGCGCCGGGATCGGGGAAGGCCAACACCGTCGGACCCGCACCGGACACCACAGCCGGTACCCGGTCCGCTCGCAGTCTGTGCACAAGTTGTGCGGAGGCCGGTATGGCCGGTGCCCGATACGGTTGGTGCAGCCGGTCCTCGGTAGCGGAGAGCAACAATCCGGGGTCCTGGGTGAGCGCGTACACCAGCAGGGCGGCCCGCCCCGCGTTCCATGCCGCGTCCACGTGCGGCACGGTCGCGGGCAGCGCCCCACGCGCGGTCACGGTCGAGGAACGGGTGTCCGGCACGAACACCACGGGCGCCAGCGCAGCGGCCGGGCGCATCGACACCGCCCGGGCGCCGTCAGCCTCCTGCCACGCCACGGTCAGCCCGCCGAGCAGGCACGCCGCCACGTTGTCCGGGTGCCCCTCCAGTTCAGCGGCCAGGGCGAGTACGGCCGCGTCGTCCAGCGCCAGGTCCCCGCCCACCACCAGCGCCCGGGCGGCCACCAGGCCGGACACGATGGCCGTGGCCGACGAACCCAGTCCGCGGTCATGCGGAACGCGGTTCAGACAGGACACCCGCAACCCCGGGGGCTGGCCGCCCAACGCCTCGAACGCCGCCCGCATCGCGCGCACCACCAGGTGCTGTTCGGTGCGCGGCACCCGGTCGGCGCCCTGCCCCTCCACCTCGACACCCAGTCCCGACCCGACCACCTGGGCCACCACGTCGTCACACAGGGACAGAGCCAGCCCCAACGAGTCGAAGCCGGGGCCGAGATTGGCACTGCTCGCCGGCACCCGAACGTGCGCGGGCCCGGTGCGGAAGCTCGGACCAGACACGCCAGTCACCCCGTTACCGGGTCACAGGCCAAGCGCACGGGCCGCCGCGGACGCGTCCGGCGGCACCGTGACCGGGGTGGGCGCTGCCGAGATGGCCCAGTCGGGATCCTTCAGTCCGTTGCCGGTGACCGTGCACACCACCCGTTGGCCCGGTTGCAGCCGACCGTCGGCGGCTGTGGCCAGCAGTCCGGCCACACTCGCCGCCGAGGCCGGTTCGACGAACACGCCGACCTGGCGGGCCAGCAGCCGGTACGCCTCCAGGATCTGCCGGTCGGTGACGGCGTCCACCAGACCACCAGACTCGTCCCTGGCGGCCACCGCGGACGCCCACGAGGCCGGATTGCCGATCCGGATCGCGGTGGCGATGGTGACCGGCCGCTCGACCGGCTCACCGAGTACCAGCGGTGCCGCTCCCGAGGCCTGGAACCCGAACATCCGGGGCAGCGTGTTGATCAGGCCGTCGGCGGCGTACTCGCGGTATCCCTTCCAGTAGGCCGTGATGTTGCCGGCGTTACCGACCGGGAGGCAGTGCACCGCCGGGGCGTCACCGAGGGCGTCACACACCTCGAAGGCGGCCGTCTTCTGTCCCTCGATCCGGTCCGGGTTGACCGAGTTGACAAGGGTCACCGGGTAGTGCGCGGCCAGGTCGCGGGCCACCCGCAGGCAGTCGTCGAAGTTGCCCTCCACCTGCAGCAGACTGGCTCCGTGCACCAGAGCCTGGGCCAACTTGCCCACCGCGATCTTGCCGTTCGGCACCAGTACCGCGCAGGTCAGGCCGGCCCGCACCGCGTAGGCGGCCGCGCTGGCGCTGGTGTTGCCGGTGCTGGCGCAGATCACCGCATGGCTGCCGTTGGCCACCGCCTGGGTGATCGCCACGGTCATCCCCCGGTCCTTGAACGAACCGGTGGGGTTGGCTCCCTCCACCTTCAGGAGGACCTCACAGCCGGTCCGACGGGACAGTTCCGGCGCCGGCAACAGCGGTGTGTTGCCCTCCAGCAGGGTGACCACGCCGGTGTCGGGTGCCACCGGCAACCGGTCGCGGTAGTGCTCGATCACACCGCTCCACGCGGCGACCTGGGTCATCACGCCCCGTTCATCCCTTCGACCCGCATGATGCTCGCTACCTCGCGCACCACGTCCAGCTTGGCCAGTTCCTCCACCGTGGACGACAGCGCCGCGTCCGGTGCCGTGTGCGTCACCAGCACCAGGCTCGCGTCGTCGCCCCTACCCTCCTGGCGCACCGTGGAGATGCTCACGCCGTGCGCGGCGAACGCGTTCGCCACGTTGGCCAGGACACCCGGCCGGTCCGCCACGTCCAGGCTGACGTGGTAGCGGGTCAGCGTCTCGCCCATCGAACGCAACCGCAGGTCGGCGTAGGCGGAGTGCCCGGCGCCACTCGCGCCGGACAGCCGGTTACGCGCCACCGCGACCAGGTCGCCAAGCACCGCGCTGGCCGTCGGCGCGCCGCCGGCACCCCGACCGTAGAACATCAACTGCCCGGCCGCGTCCGCCTCGACGAACACCGCGTTGAACGCGTCGGTCACACCGGCCAGCGGGTGGGTCCGCGGGATCATCGCCGGGTGCACCCGCACCGACACCGACTGGCCACCGTCAGGGTCGGTCAACCGTTGGCAGATGGCCAGCAGTTTGACCGTGCAGCCGATCGCCCTGGCCCCGGCGATGTCGGCGGCGGTGACCCCGGCAATGCCCTCCCGGTGTACGTCGGAGGCGGTCACCCCGGTGTGGAAGGCCAACTCCGCCAGGATGGCCGCCTTGGCCGCCGCGTCGAACCCGTCCACGTCGGCGGTCGGGTCGGCCTCGGCGTAGCCGAGCGTCGTCGCCTGCTCCAACGCCTCGGCGAAGCCGGCGCCGGTCTGGTCCATCCGCGACAGAATGTAGTTGGTCGTGCCGTTGACGATGCCCATGACCCGGTTGATCCGGTCACCGGCCAACGACTCGCGCAGCGGACGAAGCAGCGGGATCGCCCCGGCCACCGACGCCTCGAAGTACAGGTCCACCGAGGATTCCCGGGCCGCGGCGTGCAGCATCGCGCCGTCCTGGGCCAACAGCGCCTTGTTCGCGGTGACCACCGACTTACCGGACCGCATCGCGGCCAGCAGCAGCGACCGGGCCGGTTCGATCCCGCCGATGACCTCGATGACCAGGTCCACGTCCTCGCGTCGGACCAGGGCCTCCGGGTCGGTGGTGAGCAGGTGCTGGGGAACGTCGGGGTGGAGCCTGGGCCGACGCACCGCGATGCCGACCAGTTCCAGCGGTACACCGACCCGTGCGGCCAGGTCGGCGGACTGCTCGTCGAGCAACCTGACCACCTGGGTACCCACCACGCCGCAACCCAGCAGCGCGACCCGCAGTGGCCCGGTCACCGATCGCCCCCGGACTCGCCACAATCGCCCTCGTGACCCGGGTCGTAACCCACATCAAGACCAATGTCGCGGACGACGGTGTGGTCACCGGCACGGTGTCGGCCACCGGTGTGCTGGTCGGCGCCGGTACGGGTCCCGGCACGGCGTTCGCGCACCATCCCCACTGCCACCGCGGCGACCACCGAGGCGGTGACAACGGTGACCAGCGCCCAGGCCCAGGACGGCAGCCCGGGCCGCCACACCACCAGAGCGAGCAGCACGAACAGCGAACCACCCGACCAGGTGGCCCGCCGCGCCTCGCTCATCGTCGGGCTCCGGTCATGGCAGCACGTCCAGGCGCATCAGGTCGTCCTCCGTCTCACGCCGCACCACCAGCCGGGCCCGCCCGTCGCGTACCGCCACCACCGGCGGCCGCGGCACGTGGTTGTAGTTGCTGGCCATGGAGCGGCAGTACGCCCCGGTGGCGGCCACCGCCAGCAGGTCACCCGGTGCGGTGTCGGCGGGCAACCAGGTGTCCCGCACCACGATGTCACCGCTCTCACAGTGCTTGCCGACCACCCGGGCCAGCATCGGGTCACCCTCACCGACACGGGACGCCAACGCGCAGGTGTAGGTCGCGTCGTAGAGCGCGGTCCGGATGTTGTCGCTCATCCCGCCGTCGACCGCGACGTAACAGCGAATGCCGTCGACATCCTTGACGGTACCAACCTGGTACAGCGTGAACGTTGACGGCCCGGCGATCGCCCGGCCGGGTTCGACCACGATCCGGGGCGTCGCCAGGCCCGCCGCGTCCGCCTCGCGCCGGACGATCGCTCCGAGCTGCGCCGCGACGGTTGACACATCGGTCGGGTCGTCGGTGGAGGTGTAGGCGATCCCGAAGCCGCCGCCCAGGTCCAGCACCGGCAGTTCGATCCCCGACTCGTCGCGAATCTGGGCCAACAGCCCGACCGCGCGCCGGGCCGACACCTCGAACCCGGAGGTGTCGAAGATCTGTGAACCGATATGGCTGTGTACCCCGACCAGTTCCAGCGAGGGGTGCTTGAGCACCCGGCGGGCCGCCTCGGTGGCGTCGCCGGAGGCCACCGAGAATCCGAACTTCTGGTCCTCGTGCGCGGTCGCGATGAACTCGTGGGTGTGCGCCTCCACCCCGACCGTGGCCCGCACCAGCACCCGCTGGCGGACTCCGCGTCGCTCCGCGACATGGGCCAGCCGGGCGATCTCCACGAACGAGTCGAGCACGACAAGGCCGACCCCGGCGTCGACCGCCCGTTCCAGTTCGGCCACCGACTTGTTGTTGCCGTGCACCGTGATCCGCCCGACCGGGAACCCCGCCCGCAGCGCCACCGCCAGTTCACCGCTGGTGCACACGTCCAGGCCGAGTCCCTCCTCGGCGACCCAACCCAACACGGCCAGGCAGCAGAACGCCTTGGCCGCGTAGTGCACGTCTGCGTCCGGGCCGAACGCGGTGGAGAACTCCCGGCAACGGGCTCGGAAGTCGGCCTCGTCACACACGTACACCGCGGTGCCGAACTCCTCGGCCAGGTCGCGCACGTCCACGCCGGCCACCTCCAGCACCCCGTCCGTACTGCGGGTGACCCCGGCCGGCCACACCCTCGGGTCGAGTTCGGCCAGATCCGCCGGCGGTCGCAGCACACTGGTCGGACCGGCGGTGACGTCGGCGTGCAGGGCGCCCGCCTCGTGCGCCCTCACATCCGCTCCGGCGCGGTCACACCGAGTAGGTCCAGCCCGTTGGCGAGCACCAGTCGCGCCGCCTCACACAGCCACAGCCGGGCCGAGGTCAGCGGGGTGGCCGGCTCGTCACCCTGCGGCAGCACCCGGCAGACGTCGTAGAACCGGTGGTAGGTACCGGCCAGTTCCTCCAGGTACCGGGCCACCCGGTGCGGTGCGCGCAGCTCGGCGGCGCCCGACACCACCCGCGGGAAGTCACCCAGCGCGCGCAGCAGGTCACCCTCCCGTTCGTGCGTGAGCAGGCCGAAGTCCACCGAGTCGGCGTCGCCGAGTTCCAGGCCCAGGTCGACGGCGTTGCGCCGCAGCGAGGCCAGCCGGGCATGGGCGTACTGGACGTAGAACACCGGGTTGTCGCTGCTGCGCCGGGTCCACAGATCGACGTCCAGGTCGATGGTGGAGTCCATCGACGAGCGGGCCAGCGCGTAGCGGGCCGCGTCCACGCCGACCGCCTCCACCACGTCCTCGAGCGTGACGACCGTGCCGTGCCGCTTGCTCATCCGCACCGGCTGCCCGTCGCGGATCAGGTTGACCAACTGCCCGAGCGGGATCTCCAGGGTCTGGTCCGGGTCGTCACCGAAGCACGCCACCATGGCCCGCATCCGGCCCACGTAGCCGTGGTGGTCGGCCCCGAGCACGATGATCACCCGGTCGAAGCCGCGCGACCTCTTGTCCAGGTAGTAGGCCACGTCGGCACAGAAGTAGGTGGGCCGCCCGTCCCGGCGCAGCAGCACCCGGTCCTTGTCGTCACCGAAGTCGGTGGTGCGCAGCCACACCGCGTCCTCGGCCTGGTAGACGTGGCCCAGTTCGCGCAGCCGTTCGACCGCCTCGGTCAGCCGGCCGCGCTCGTGCAGGTCGCGTTCGGGGAAGTACACGTCGAACACCACGCCGAAGCGTTCCAGCGAGGTACGGATCTCGTCCATCATCAACGTGATGCCCTCGCGCCGGAACACCTCCAGCGCCTTCTCCCGCGGCTCGGCAACCAGCCCGGGGTGACCGGCGGTGATCCGGTCGGCGATCTCGGTGACGTAGGCGCCGGCGTAGCCGTCCTCGGGCACCGGCTCACTGCGAGACGCCGCGTACAGCGACTCGGCGAACCGGTCGATCTGCGCGCCGGCGTCGTTGAAGTAGTACTCCCGGGTGACGTCGGCACCGCTGGCCAACAGCAACCGGGCCATCGCGTCGCCGACCGCGGCCCAACGCACCGAGCCGAGGTGGACCGGTCCGGTCGGGTTCGCCGAGACGAACTCCAGGTTGATCCGCTGGCCGGCCAGCGTGTCGGTGTGCCCGTAGTGGGAACCGGCCTCGACCACGGTGCGGGCGATGTTGCCCAGCGCACCCTCGGCCAGCCGGATGTTGAGGAAGCCCGGCCCGGCCACCTCGACGGTGGCCACACCGTCGTGCTCACGCAACCGGGCCGCGATCAACTCGGCCACCTCGCGGGGCGGCCGGCGGGCCTGCCCGGCCA
>DATCXL010000396.1:0-2334 GCA_036565825.1 Mycobacteriales bacterium | reverse complement strand
CGCCGGCACCACGTGAGGCAGCGACCGGCCCGCGACGGACGTCTCCGCCGCCACGGGCCGGGCACCACCCCCGACGCTGGGCCGCGGCACGTCGGCGGTGAGGGACGCGAGGCCACCCACCAGCATCACCACATTGGCTGTGGCAACCCCCGGCCGAGGCCGTAACAACGGGCTCCGCATGACGCGAACCTCCTTGTGCAATCCTTGCCGCGAACTTGTGCCTGTTCACCGGACACGTCGGATGTGAGATCAGCCGTCGTGGCTGCGCGGCGCCAGGTCCACTACGTCGACGTGTGGTTGAGGGTGAACGTGACCGAGTTTCGGTTGCTGGGACCTGTCGAACTGCGCGTGAGCGGGGGCGCTCGTGGACCTCGGTCCGCCCAAGCAACGGGTCGTCCTCGCGGCGCTGCCGGCCGAAGCCGGCCGACCCGTCAGCATCGAGACGTTGGTCAACCGGGTCTGGGACGAAACACCGCCGGAGAAGGCCCGCACGATGCTGTACGCGCACATCACCTGGATCAGGCGCGCCTGCGCCTGTGGCGAGGAACACCGCTCGTTGGCCTACCGGGAGAGCGGCCGGGCCGGGTCAGACCACGGAATAAGCGCACAGCGTCGGACATCAGGACTCCAGGTGGTCGTGAACCGCTCGAACATCGGAGGAGCCGAACCCTCGAAGCGTCAGCGCACCATCACCAATCTCGCTCCAATGGTGAATGACGGATCCCTTCAACGCTGAAGCTACCCATCATCACCCACGAGACTGCGACAGGTACGAAGCCGTGCAAATGCTAACTTCACAGGCTGACTTGCCCCTATCCTTTAAGCTGCGGCTGAACAGAAGGCGGGTGGCAATGGGCATACTGCGTGTGCACTGCACTCCAGAAGATCTTCTCCACGTCTCGATCGCCGAACGCCCAGCGCCGTTGGCCGAGCTCGCTCTGGCACTGGCAACATTGCAGCGCCGCGACTCGCACCCGGCATTCAGCCCATGGCGTCGCCGGACAGCACAGGCCCTACCACCCCAGGCGCGCCCGTTGCTGCAGTTGATCTCCCCGCTCGGTGCCGGCCCCACATTCCTGGACCCGCCCACCGACGCTACGGAGGAGGCCATCGAACACGTCCTGTCGACCCCACGAACCCGGGTGCGTGCCGAGCTGCAACGTATGTGCACGATCGACCGAACTGCCACACCCTGGGTACGCCACCTGGGCGACATGGACCGCGAAGCCTGGCAGATCCTCAAACGCGCGATGTACGTTGCCTACCGCACCGTCCTTGGCCATGCGTGGACCCGCATCCAGGCCGGTTTCCACGCCGACACCACCTGGCGCACCAGTCTGCTCGCCCGCCGCGGCCTCCATGCCGTCCTGGCCAGTCTCAGCGCCACCGTCCGGTGGCAGGGCACGACAATGCTGGAGACACACTTCCCCCGCGACCTGGACATCAGGCTCAACGGACGCGGACTCATCCTGCAACCAACACTGACCTGGGCCGGTCACCTGCTTGTGGGCCCCCACCCCGACGGCCGGGTCATCCTCACCTATCCGGCGCTCACCTCGCTGCCCCACCTCGAACCCGCCCCGCGTGACGATCCGATCCGCGCACTGCTCGGAACAACCCGCGCCGAGGCGCTACGCCTGCTCACCCGCGACCACACCACCACCGATCTCGCCCGGGAGCTCGCAATCACCACCGCGGCGGCATCTATGCAAGCCAAAGCTCTCCGCGAGGCCGGACTCATAAAGTCCCGACGGGACGGCAAGGCCGTCATCCACCGATGCACCCGGTTGGGGGTGGACCTTCTAACCACCCACGCCCATCCACCAACAACGATCAGTGAGGTTTCTCGGTGAAGTAGGCCGTGTGGTGCCGGTTGCGGTGTCAGGCAGGCCAACCCTGGACAGTCGTGAAGGTCCTGGTAGGACTGGTCTTGAGAGAGATCAGGTCACTACCGGAGGGGCACCACGTAATCACTTATCGAGCCATGCTCGACGTCCCCCGCCACGTCGAGGAGCATCTGGCCCGGCTGCTGGCCGCGCACCGCAGGCGAATCCGAGCGTAATGCGGGCTGTCATCCCGAGCATCGCGCCGAACGGGGCGCCCAACATCGCGCCCAACATGGCGTCGACAACCGCGCCGACAACGGCACCGCCGAGTGTGCCGTGGAGGCCGCCCCAGGCCGGCCCCGCAACGGCCATCTACGCGACAGGCGTGTCTTTGGTGGCACCGTCGTCACCCATGTGAACAACAGATACTTCCGCGCCGGACCCTGGTCAAATGACGGGCGGAGTGCCAGACGACCGGTCGGTGACCCGTGGGTGCTCCGTCAGGCGA
>DATCXL010000388.1:0-5827 GCA_036565825.1 Mycobacteriales bacterium | reverse complement strand
GAGGTCGATGACCCGGGCCGGGGCCCGTGCGCCGATCCTGCGCACCAGGTCGTCGAACGGTCGACCGCGGTGGTTGGCGTAGATCTCGTACTGCTGCGGGTCCCACATCCCGCGACCTCCTTTAGCTTGACGTCAAGCTAGTTTCCCCGACCCAGGATTCATGGCGAACTGCCTTGATGTCAAGCCAGATCACCGGCTGCCCCTACACTCACCGGTTGTGCGAGACGAGGTGGACCGGATCGTCGAGAGCTGGAACCGGGAGCGGCCGGACCTGGACGTGGCGCCGATGTCGGTGCTCAGCCGGGTGACCCGACTGGCCTGGCACGTCGAGCGCGCCCGCCGGGCGGCCTTCGCCGAGCACGAACTGGAGGCGTTCGAGTTCGACGTGCTGGTGGCGCTGCGCCGGTCCGGCGGACGACACGAACTGTCTCCGGGGCAACTGGCCGAGGAGACCCTGGTCACCTCGGGAACGATGACCAACCGGCTCGACCGGCTCGAACGGCGCGGCCTGGTGCGCCGACTTCCCGACCCGCACGACGGTCGGGCGGTGCGGGTCCGACTGTCCGCGGCGGGAAGGTCGCGGGCCGATGCCGCGCTCGCCGACCTGCTGGACCGGGAACGGGCCCTGTTGGCCGGTCTGACCGAGCGCCAACGCGCCACCCTGGCCGACCTGCTGCGCCGGGTCGTCACCGCCTATGCCGGAGGTGAAACAGACGGTTAGCGGGTTGTTGATCTTGGTTTAGGACGATGAGTGTGAACAATGCGACATGGCCGTTTTCCCTTTTGTTTTCTCTCGGCTCTGCCTGACCGGCCGGCTACAGTGACGCGGGAAAATCAGCCCTGGGTGACACGAACGGGCGGGGACACCTATCACCACTGACCAGGCCGGCGATGATGCCGTACGTCCGGCGTACGGCGGTTCAGACGCGTCCACGCCGCGGGTGGCCGACGACGGTTCTGAAGCGTCCGGGATGTCTCGAACATCCAGCTCACCCGAGGCGTCCGACGCATCGGCCCCGGACGGGCGCATGGTCGCCCCGCACAAGAAGATCCGCGGGGTGCTGCGGGTCACCGACTTCCGCAGGCTGTGGATCGCGCTGACACTGTCCAGTCTGGGCGACTGGCTCGGCCTGCTGGCCACCACCGCGTTGGCCACCGAACTGGCCACCGGCTACCGGGCGCAGAACTTCGCGCTGGGCACCGTGCTGGTGGTGCGGCTACTTCCGTCCGTGGTGTTGGGCCCGTTCGCCGGGGCGTTCGCTGACCGGTTCGACCGCCGCTACACGATGGTGGTCTGTGACATCGGACGATTCGCTCTCTTCGCGTCCATACCTCTGGTTGGATCGCTGGCCTGGTTGTTCGGTGCGCAGTTCCTGATCGAGTGCCTGGCGCTGTTCTGGATCCCGGCAAAGGAAGCCTCGGTGCCCAACCTGGTGCGCCGCAACCAACTCGAACCAGCCAACCAACTCTCCCTGGTCACCACCTACGGGATCACCCCGGTGGCGGCCGCGGTCGTGTTCTCGCTGCTCGCCTACGTCACCCGGATGCTGTCCCCGTACTCGTCCTACTTCACCGCGAACGGGGCGGACCTCGCGCTCTACATGAACGCGGCGACCTTCGCCTTCGCCGCGCTGACCGTCCTGCGCATCAAGAAGATCAGCGGCCGACACGAACGGGTGACCGGTGCGGCCGCGCCCGGGTTGCTCAGCCTGCTCCGCGAGGGGATCGTGTTCGTCGGCTCCACCCCGCTGGTACGCGGGCTGATCGTCGGCATCCTCGGCGCGTTCGCGGCCGGCGGGGCGGTGATCGGCACCGGCAAGATCTACGCCCGCAGCCTGGGCGGTGGCGACGCGGCCTACGGGTTGCTGTTCGGCGCGGTGTTCGTCGGGCTCGGCCTGGGGATGGCGTTCGGGCCGAGGGTGGCTCGGGACTTCTCCCGGCGCAGGTTGTTCGGGCTGGCCATCGTGTTCGCCGGCGCCTGCCTGGTACTGGTGGCGCTGATGCCGCACCTGGCCCTCGCCGTGATCATGGTCACCGGTGTTGGGTTCGGTGCCGGGGTGGCCTACCTGGCCGGGGTGACGCTGCTGGGAGTGGAGGTCGAGGACGAACTGCGCGGACGGGTGTTCGCGTTCGTGCAGTCGATGGTGCGGATCGACCTGGTCCTGACTCTGGCCGCGGTGCCGTTCCTCGTCGGCCTGCTCCGGCAGAAGTCGGTCACCGTCGGCGGGGTGCACTTCGTCGTCGACGGTACCCGGATCCTGCTCACCGCGGCTGGTCTGCTCGCGGTGTTGGTCGGGGTGCTGGCCTACCGGCAGATGGACGACCGGCGCGCGGTTCCGCTGGTCGCCGACCTGGTCTCCTCGTTGCGCGGCGACACCATCGCGCAGCGGCGGCTGCGTCGTGGCGGGGTGTTCATCGTCTTCGAGGGAGGTGAGGGGGTCGGCAAGTCCACCCAGGCGGCCCGACTGGCCGACTCCCTGCGGCAGCGCGACATCCGGGTGACGGTCACCCGGGAGCCGGGTGCCACCAGGATCGGTCAGCAGGTTCGCCGGATAGTGCTGGACGCCGAGGGGATGGACCTCACCCCGCGGGCCGAGGCGCTGCTGTTCGCGGCCGACCGCGCCCACCATGTCGACACCGTGATCCGGCCCGCCCTGGAGGCTGGCGAGGTGGTGTTGTCCGACCGGTACGTCGACTCCTCGCTGGCCTACCAGGGCGCCGGCCGTGCGCTGCCGGTCGACGAGGTTCGCAGGCTGTCCAGGTGGGCCACCGGCGGGCTGGAGCCCGACCTGACCGTGCTGCTGGACGCCGATCCGGAGATCGGCCTGTCTCGCGCCCGAGGGCGCTCGACGGCCGACCGGTTGGAGGGTGAGTCGCTGGACTTCCACCGGCGGGTCCGCACCGCGTTCCGGATGCTCGCCGAGGCAAACCCCGACCGGTACGTCGTGGTGGACGCGGCCGCCGATGCTGACCAGGTCGCCCAGGCCGTGCGTGACGCGGTCGAGGGCGTGCTCACCGTCCATCCGTCCGGTCGAGCCGAGCGGGCGCGTGTCCGGGCGGCCCGGGCTGGTGGCACCACCCCGCCCACCGCCTAGACCCGACTCCCGGGAGAATGGGGCCGTGCGGGAACCGCGGTACGAGACCGGCGACACCAGCGTGTGGGACGACGTGGTCGGCCAGCCAGACGTGATGGCCGCGCTGCGTGAGGCGGCCGGGGCGGCGGCCCGAATCGTCGCCGGCGACACGGCGTCAGGCGTGGGTCAGATGACCCACGCCTGGTTGTTCACCGGGCCGCCGGGTTCGGGCTGTCCGGTTGTCGCCCGTGCCTTCGCCGCTGCGTTGGAATGCCCACGCGGCGGATGTGGGCAGTGTTCGCACTGCCACACCGTGCGGGCCGGCACCCACGCCGACGTTCACCTGGTGGTACCGGCGGGGTTGTCCATCGCGGCCCACGAGATGCGCGAGATCGTGCGCACCGCGGCCCGTCGCCCCTCTGCCGGGCGGTGGCAGGTGGTGATCGTCGAGGATGCCGACCGACTCACCGAGGCCGCTTCCAACGCGCTGCTCAAGGCGGTCGAGGAACCTCCGGCGCGGAGCGTCTTCCTGCTGTGCGCGCCGTCGACGCACCCGGAGGACGTGTCGGTGACGATCCGGTCCCGGTGCCGGCTGGTGGCGCTGCGCACCCCAACGTCGGAGGCTGTGGCGGGCGTGCTGGTCCGGCGGGACGGGGTCGACCCGGCCGACGCGGAGTGGGCGGCGCTTGCAGCGCGGGGGAATGTCGACAGGGCCCGGCAGTTGGCCGGTGACCCGCAGGTCCGTGAACGTCGTCACACGGTGCTGTCCATCCCGGCGTCATTGACCAACCTGGCCGCCTGTTTCGAGGCCGCCGACGAACTGGTGGGCGCGGCCGAGGCGGAGGCCAAGGCGTTGTCCGGTGAGTTGGACGGCCCGGAGAAGGAGGCGTTGAAGGTCGCCCTGGGGGCCGGTGGCACCGGGAAGGGAGCCGCCGCGGCCGCGCGCGGCACGGCCGGGGCGGTGAAGGAACTGGAGCGCCGGCAGAAGTCCCGGGCCACCCGGGCGCAGCGGGACGCGTTGGACCGCGCGCTGGTGGACCTGGCTGACTACTACCGTGACGTGTTGGCCTGCCAGTTCGGCGCCGACGTGCCGCCCGCCCATCCGGACATGGCCGGTGATGTGCGCCGGTTGGCCGGTGCGCTCACCCCGGAACTGGTGTTGCACCGTCTGGACAGGGTGCTGGACTGTCGACGTGCGCTGGAACTGAATGTCAAGCCGCGGATCGCGGTGGAGGCGATGACGGTGGCACTGCGGTTGCCCTGACCGCCCACAGACCCGAGAGAACTCGAACAGACCGGGCGGTTCTGCGGGCGGCACGGATTCCAGCCGGCTGTGGGGCCCGCTCCGTCGCCGGAACGGGCCCCACACCGAGGCGTCGCTACCTTGCCGTCACGACATGGTCATGGTCGTGGTGGCACTCGCGTCGCGCTTCCGCCGTCGACGTCGGGGTACCGCGGCGACGAGCACACTGCCGACCAGCAGCAGCGCACCACCGATGACGAAGATCGGCATCGGGTTGTAGGCGGCGTTGGTGGAGGCGAGCGGCCCGGTCTGGTTGTGCACCGGCTGGACGTGTCCGGCCGGTGGACCGGACTGACCGGGGCCACCGGGGCCACCCGGTACTCCGGGACCGCCGGGCTGTCCGGGCGGGTTGCCCGGACCACCGGGACCACCCGGTCCGCCGGGCTGTCCCGGCGGGTTGCCCGGGTTACCGGGTTCACCAGGGTTACCAGGGTTACCGGGCGGGGTGGGGTAGGCCACACCGCCGACCGGGGCGAGCGCGGAGGCCGCCTGACCACCGACGGTCAACTCGGCCGCAGCCGCATCACGTCCGACCGGCAGCACCTTCACGTCCAGCAGTGCCGCCGTGCCGGACACCGAGGCGCCCTTGCGGTGTACACCGAGCTTGCCGAGTGTCAACCTGACCGCACCCAGATTGAGCTGGCGGGGCAGACCGGCGACCAGTGGAACGTTCAGGCTGGGATGCCGGGCATCGAGCCGGCCGAGGCTGTGGCCGGCGTGGAACACCTCCAGGATCGGTGCCCGGTAGCTCACCTTCGAACCGGCCGGGTCGCCGGTGGAGATGGCGGTCAGGGTGGGATCGGCCACCACCTTCACCTGGAGTTCGGAACTCGACCCGGCGAAGATGGTGAGCTTGGCGATCCGCAACGTGCTGGTGGCCACCACCGCCTTACCCGATCGGCCGGGCACGTCGCGCAGGGATACCTGTGCGGTGGACCGAACCGTACCCGGCAGTGTCACCAGGGCCCGGTGGTCGAAGCCGGCGAGCAGGTTGGCCGGGGCGGCCAGCCTGTGGGTCACGCCCGCGCCGAGCAGGGTCAGGTCGGCGACGGTCGTGGTGGACCGGCTGAGAGGTTGTCCGGCGGGCGGCGTGCCGGTGCCGTTCCACCGTGCCTGCGCCGAACCCTGGAGAAGCTTGGCGCGCACCACCGGGGCGAGGGCGGTGTGGGTCAGGTCCAGGTCCGCGGTGACCGGATGGGCGTGGTCCGGTCCGGCGTACTGACTGACCATCGTTGGCACGGGCAGGTTGTGCCCGCCGACGGCGATCCGGAAGTTCGCCGCGTCCGCGGTGGACCGCCGCCCACTCGGGGCGGTGCTGTCGACCCTGGCATTGGCGACCGCGAGGTCGACATCCAGGGCGTCATGGCGCTTGGACAGGCCGGTGAGGGCCCGCGCGCCGAGCAGCGTGGTGCTGGCGTGCGCCCGCACCGGCTCGTGTGCCGACCCCGGC
>DATCXL010000359.1:0-2559 GCA_036565825.1 Mycobacteriales bacterium | reverse complement strand
GATCTGCGAACAGTGCGGGGTCAAGGTGATCGGACACGGGGTGGAGGCCGGAGGCCACTTCTACTGCGGTGCGCACTGCGCCAGCGCGGTGGGCGTGACCGGACTACGCGACCGGGTCTGACCGCCGCGCGGCAGCACGGGTGCCGCCCCATCCAGAACCGGGCAGGTACAGATGTCGCGGCGTGATCGGATCGCGGATCCGTGGGGCAGTCGCTCCCCGTACGGACCGGGGGAACCCTGGCCGGTGCGGGTCGACTCCTACCTGGAGCCCGGTGTCACCGTCGACCAGGTGGACCGGTGGGTGCCCGCCGCCTCGATCCTGCACTCCAACGGCGACGCGATGGACATCGCGGTCAGGAACGGCCGGATCGTCGGGGTGCGCGGGCGTGCCGACGACCGGGTGAACCGGGGGCGACTGGGCCCCAAGGACCTGTTCGGCTGGCAGGCCAACCATTCCCCCGACCGGTTGACCACACCACTGCTTCGGCGGAACGGCGAGCTCGTCGAAACCGACTGGGACACCGCGATGGATCGGGTGGTGGCGCGTACCCGCGAGCTCATGACCGCGTACGGTCCGTCCGCGATCGGCTTCTACACCACCGGCCAACTGTTCCTGGAGGAGTACCACACCCTCGCGGTGATCGCGCACGGCGGTCTGGGCACCAACCACCTCGACGGCAACACCCGGCTGTGCACCGCCACCGCCGCGGCGGCGTTGAAGGAGTCGTTCGGCTGCGACGGGCAACCCGGTTCCTACTCCGACATCGACCACGCCGACGTGATCGCCCTGTTCGGACACAACATGGCCGAGACCCAGACCGTGTTGTGGAGTCGGGTGTTGGACCGGTTGGCCGGTCCAAACCCGCCAGAGGTGATCTGTGTGGACCCACGGCCCAGCCCGGTCGCGCAGGTCGCCACGGTGCATCTGGCGCTGCTGCCGGGCACCAACGTCGCGCTGATGAACGGGCTGCTGCACGAGATCATCGCGGCCGGTCGGATCGACCGCGACTACCTGGACAACCACGTGGTCGGCTTCGAGGAACTGGAGAAGCGGGTCAGGGAGTATCCCCCCGAGCGCGTCGCCGCGATCTGCGACGTGCCGGCCGACCAGATCCGGCGGGCGGCCGAGATCCTCGGGCGGGCGCAGCGACTGGTGTCCACCGTGTTGCAGGGCTTCTACCAGTCGCACCAGGCGACTGCGGCGTCGGTGCAGGTCAACAACCTCCACCTGGTTCGCGGCATGCTCGGACGCCCGGGCTGCGGCGTGCTCCAGATGAACGGCCAGCCCACGGCAGAGAACACCCGTGAGTGCGGTGCCAACGGTGACCTGCCGGGGTTCCGTAACTGGGCGAACGACGCACATGTCGCCGACCTGGCCCGGGTGTGGAACGTCGACCCGGATCGGATCCCGCACTACTCCGCGCCCACCCACACGATGCAGATGATGCGTTATGCGGAGGAGGGTTCGATCCGCATGCTGTGGGTCAGCGGTACCAACCCGGCCGTCTCCCTACCCGACCTGGGGCGGATCCGGTCGATCCTGGCGCAGGAGCGGCTCTTCCTGGTGGTGCAGGACCTGTTCCTCACCGAGACGGCGCAACTCGCCGACGTGGTGCTGCCGGCCGCCACCTGGGGGGAGAAGACCGGCACCTTCACCAATGCCGACCGGACCGTGCACCTGTCGGAGAAGGCCGTGGATCCGCCCGGCCAGGCCAGACCAGACCTGGACATCTTTCTCGACTACGCCCGCCGGCTGGGGTTGACCGACCGGGACGGCGGGCCGTTGGTCAGCTGGGATGACCCCGAGTCGGCGTTCGAGGCGTGGAAGGAGTGCAGCCGTGGCCGCCCGTGCGACTACACCGGTCTGACCTACGACCGACTGCGCCGGCTGGGCGGCATCCAGTGGCCGTGCAACGCCGAACATCCGGAGGGCACCGAGCGCCTCTACGCCGACGGGCGGTTCTTCGCCCACCCGGACTACTGCGAGAGCTACGGCCGCGACATGGTCACCGGGGCCCCGGTGGAGCCGACCGAGTACCGGGCCATGAATCCCACCGGCAGGGCGGTGATCAGGGCGGCCGAGTACCTGCCGCCACACGAGCGGACCGGCGACCGCTTTCCGCTTCTGCTGATCACCGGCCGGACGCTGTACCACTTCCACACCCGCACCAAGACCGCACGTGCCCCCCAACTCCAGCAGGCCGCACCGGACATCTGGGTGGAGTTGTCCCGGGCCGACGCCGCCCGCACCGGAATCACCGAGGGCGACCTGGTGGCGGTGACCACGCCGCGCGGTCAGGTCACCGCAAGGGCGCGGATCACCGCGATCCGTGCCGGCGTGCTGTTCCTCCCGTTCCACTACGGCTACTGGGACACCGACACCGGTCACGAACCCGGGGTGGTCGCTCGGGCCGCGAACGAACTCACCCTCACCGACTGGGATCCGGCGTCCAAGCAACCGCTGTTCAAGACCGCCGCGGCGGCTGTCCGGCTGGTCAGCCGGCAGGACGCCCCGGCACCGGCCCCCACCACCGCGGCCTCGGCTCCGCTGGACACCGA